>DASWDX010000400.1:0-4899 GCA_036395055.1 Pyrinomonadaceae bacterium
GTGATTTCTGAACCGCCACCTCCGGCTCTTTGTTTGATCAAATAGCCGATGACAGTCGCGGCAAGCGCCACGACCACGGCGATAGCGATTATGCGAGCCTGACGATTACGGCCTGTCGGGGGTTTGGCTTTTGCGGCGGGATAAAGACCCCTGGGCCGTTTCTTAGCCTTAGTCCTTCGGTGTCTACTTTGTGGCAATTGTTAGTTTCTCCTCTGGAGGTACGGTTGGATCAGCAGCCTTTATATCCGGTTTCCGAAACAGGTTCAATCGCGCACGGTAGTCTCCCAATTTCAGTTTCTTTGCGTAAGCCTTCGCGTTCTCTGTCTCTGTGATGAGCAATCGCCATAAAACCACAGCGTCACAAAGAACACAATGAACGCACCGATTAGTTCAAACCAGGACACTACTTGTCGCAGGCTTATAATGCCTGGCGAATTCGGAACGCTCACCAAAATACTTCTCCATTTCGATAAACCAGGGTTAAAATCCAAGCCACCCGAACCAGTCCAAACATTTCCTAAAATCGAAGGAGCGTTTTATGCGCATCAGGACACGACTGTCGTTTCTTTTCGTCATTGCCTCTACTCTATTGCTCGTTGCTACTTCGCAAAATCCGCGCCTCGCATCTGCCAGGAACAGCGCCCACGATCCCACCTGGTGGGACAAGTATCAATTCATTCTGAACAGTGGCTCCGACGGTAGCGTTGGGGCCAGTACCTTAGTGAGTGTCGGAGCTAACGTGGATGTCTCGAATGAATGCGGACCCCAAAGCGAGACGTTTATTACGATTGATCCCAGCAACCCCGGGACCCTTGCCGCCGGTTCAAACGAAATCTTCCGGCTGCCGATGCGCGGTTACTTCTCCTTGGATGGTGGAACAAGTTGGGGCGGAGTAGATCTGCCGCTGCCGCCACCAAAAACGAAAACTGGTATCGATTTCGGATCGGATCCCACGCTTGCCTTCGACAGCAGTGGCAACCCCTTCTATGGCTATATCGTCGTCTTCTTCGCCAGAGGCAACGGCATTAATGGTACGCAGATGGCCGTAGCGCGCTCCACCGATGGCGGCGAGACCTACCCATCGGCCACCTTCTTCGATTTTGAAAATGGCACGAACCATTTCAACGACAAGCCAATGATAACTGCCGACGCAAACCTAGGCAGTCCATTTCGCGACAACGTTTACATTGCCTGGGATGCGGCCTCAGGTGGATCGAGCGGCGGCGCGGTGCGACTAGCGACGTCAACGGACCACGGTGCAACCTTCTCCACGAAACGCGTCGATGATCTATCCGGACCGGGACGATCAATCGGTGCTTCTCCGGCGGTTGGGCCGAATGGAGAAGTTTACGTCGCATGGAACGACTATGTAGCCAATGCCATTATATTTAATCATTCATTCGACGGCGGACAGACGTGGGGTAATCCCGTTACCATTTCGCCAAAAACGCTGCCGTTTGATCTGCGCATTCCGGCTGAGTCATTCCGCGGAGCGCTCGTCTACCCGTCGCTTGGTGTGGATACCTCAAGCGGAATTCATCGAGGAAGGATTTACTGTAGCTGGATGGATCTGACGGCTCTGAACGTGACCGATATCTTCATTTCCCATTCAGACGATAACGGAGCGACCTGGTCTACAGCCGCTCCGGTCACCGATCAGTTTTTGTTTGCAGTGGACCAGTTCAACCATTGGATGTCGATTGATTCAGTGACGGGAGATGTAAATGTGGCTTTCTACGACACGCATAACGATACGACCGGATCGCGATATCAAACAGATTACTACCTGGCACGCTCGACAGAGGGTGGCGTGAGTTGGAACGTGCCTGACATTCGGGTGAGTACAGCCAGCTCCAACGAGCACGATTGCAACGGCATCTTTCCCTGCGATGGCATCAACTACGGAAATCAGCAGGGTGACTACGAAGGCCTGGTGTCATTTGCTGGAGTTTCATATCCCGTCTGGACAGATAGCCGGAGGCAATTGGATCCATCCAGCGGTTGCCGTCGTCCTTTTCTGATGGAGGAAGTGTTCACAGCGAAAGTGAACTGAGACTTCCGCGCAAGAGCGAAGTTAGTAAGGAAGGGCACAACAGACTGTGTCCTGTCTTTTTAATCCAGCCAGTGAGTTTCATTTCCAGGCTTCAATGGTAAACTCTCCGTCCCGTTAGTATTGAAAGTATGTCCGACAAACTTCCAGTTTGTCGTCCAGTCTTACAAAAGCAAGTAGGGAGCAGCGACAAGCGCTCTTAATTACGGGCCCAAAGTTTGTCGAGTCGTACTCATTCCAAAGTTCAGGAGAAAGAGAATGTTTCCTTGCAAGCGCATCGCCGGCTTCAGTCTGTTCATCGTCCTCTTAACGCAGGGCGCAATGCTCAGCTTGGCCCAAGAACCCTCGGCCACGCCTTCGCCCAGTCCGCAAGAGACGCCGGTCCCGCAAACTAACGAGACTGTAAAACCACCTTTCGAGGAAGCATTTCAAAGACTTGAATGGCGCAGCATCGGACCTGCAAATATGGGCGGACGTACAGCGGACGTTGAAGGCGTTCCAGGCAATCCAAATATTGTTTATGTCGCAACTGCATCAGGCGGATTATGGAAAACAGTGAATGCCGGCGTGACCTGGAAACCCATCTTCGAGCGACAGGGAACTATTTCAATCGGGGATATCGCGCTCGCTCCGAGCAATCCGGACGTGATCTGGGTGGGGACTGGTGAGTCAAACGTACGCAACAGCGTTTCGTTTGGCGATGGTGTTTACAAATCGACAGACGGTGGCAAGAACTGGCAACACGTGGGGTTGAAAGATAGTGAGCACATCTCGGCCATCGCTGTTCATCCGCAGAATCCAGACATCGTTTACGTTGGCGCGCTTGGCCATGCCTTTGCTCCGAACGATCAGCGCGGTGTGTTCATGACGACCGATGGCGGCAAGAACTGGGCGAAGACGCTCTATATCGACAAGGAACATGGTGTCTCCGATCTGGAAATTGATCCGACCAACCCGAACATTCTCTATGCCGGCGTGTGGAGCTTCGAGCGCAAACCCTGGACGCATCGCAGCGGCAGCGAAAAGGGCGGCTTGTTCAAGTCAATAGATGGCGGGCGAACCTGGAACAAGTTGACCAACGGCTTGCCGAAGTTGCTGGGCAGGATCGGCGTGCGGGTGGCGCCCAGCAATCCGAACGTAGTTTATGCAATCGTCGAGTCGAAGGACGGAACACTATATCGCTCCGATGATCGTGGTGAAACCTTCAAGCAGATTTCGAAACAGACAAACATCGTTTCGCGGGGGTTCTATTACACGCGCGTGCGAGTTGACCCCGGTAACGAAAACCACGTTTACGCAGTGGCCTCAAGCCTGTTTGAATCGATTGACGGCGGCAAGTCGTTTCGTTCGATAACCGGGAAGACCCATATCGACTATCACGCGTTTTGGCTGGACGAGAAATACCCGAAGCGCATGTGGGTAGGAGAGGACGGCGGAATCGCCGTGACCTACGACGGCGGCGAGACGTGGGAACCTGTTTACAATATTCCGCTGGGCCAGTTTTACCAGATCCATGCCGACAATCGCCTGCCGTTTTATTACGTGATGGGCGGGTTGCAGGACAACGGTGCCTGGACCGGACCCAGCCGGACTCGTGAACCCGCGGGAATCATGAACGACGATTGGCGTATGGTGAGTTTCGGCGATGGTTTTTACATCCTAAACAATGCTGACGATCCGGAACTTTACATCTCGGAATCCCAGGGTGGTGACATTGTGCGGACTGATTTTCGCACGCGCGAGCAACAGGCGGTAAATCCCTGGGGTCGAGGCAGCGGTGATGGTCCAGCCGTGGGAGAGAGATATCGCTTCAACTGGAATTCGCCAATTCTGCTGTCGCCTCACGATAAGAATACCCTCTATTTCGGCGGCAATGTTGTTTTCAAATCGACTGACTTTGGCAAGACGTGGGAACAAATCAGTCCCGATCTCACCACCAACGATCCGGAAAAACAGAAGGATGCCGGCGGGCCGGTAGCATTTGAAAACTCGACTGCCGAATATCACACCACCATCATTAGCCTCGCCGAATCGCCTGTGCAGCAGGGACAAGTGTGGGCCGGCACTGACGATGGAAATCTACAGTTAACAAAAGACGGCGGAAAGAATTGGACAAACCTTGTCCGGAATATTTCCGGTCTGGCGGCTAACTCGCCCGTCTCGCACGTCGAGCCTTCGCGCACCAGCGCGCAAACTGCCTACGTCGCTTTCGACCGGCACATGTTTGACGATTTTCGTCCTTATATTTTCAAGACCAGCAACGGCGGAAGAAATTGGCAGAACGTGGCCGGCAATCTGCCGTCAAAAGCTTATGTGCAAGTAGTTCGCGAGGATCCAAAGAATACTAATCTGCTTTACGCCGGCACCGAGCTTGGTCTGTTCGCGTCTTACAATGGAGGCAGGGAATGGATCGCGCTCAATCTAAAGAACCTGCCAAACGTTTCTGTACACGACATCCTGGTTCATCCGCGCGAGAACGATCTCATCCTGGCAACGCATGGTCGTAGCGTTTGGATTTTTGACGATGCTTCGCCGATTCAACAGATGACTTCAGCCATCCTGAACAGCAATGCGCATCTGTTTCCGGTTCGACCGGGACTACGGTTCGTTTCGCGCTTCACGCGCTACGGAATCGGAGATAAGGCATTCGCGGGTCCAAACCCACCTTACGGCGCGTTGATAACCTACTACCTGAAAACCAAGCCTGACGATAAAACAGATTTTCATGTTCAGATTCTCGATGCGAGTGGGAAGCTGGTTCAGGAACTCGACAAACCTGCGAAGGAGAAGGGACTGAATCGGGTAAGCTGGAATCTCCGTTATGGTGGGGCCGAGGTGCGGCGTCCACC
>DASWDX010000401.1:0-4669 GCA_036395055.1 Pyrinomonadaceae bacterium
CCCATGATCACTCTGAGACCTTTCTACGCTCCTTCTTTTGCCGCCTTACTGCTTATGTTCTTGATAACGCCGTCAGCATCGGCCCAAGTTCGTGTGCCCCGACCCAGTCAGAAAGCCAGCGTCATGCAGACGATTGGCGTCACGGACGTGACCGTCACTTACAGCCGTCCCGGCGTGAAAGGCAGAACAATTTGGGGCGATCCGTTGCCTGAGCAAGCAAGCACAAAAGGCGAGGCCACGCTTGACGATCAAAACATTCGACCCAAAGGCGCGCCCATTGTGCCGTGGGGTCATGCGTGGCGGACCGGCGCCAATGAGGCAACGCAGTTTGTTGTTACCGATGACGTTTTGATTAATGGTCAGAAGCTTCCCGCCGGCAGCTACAGCCTGCACACCATTCCTACCAAAGACGAATGGACCATCATCTTTAACAGTGTGGCGAACCAATGGGGCAGCTTTAGTTACGATCCCGCCAAGGACACCCTGCGCGTCAAAGTGAAGCCGCAGTGGGTTAGTGAAAACAAGGAGTGGTTGGAGTTTTGGATTGATCCCGTTAACGAGAATTCCGCGCAGGTAAACCTCCGTTGGGAGAAGGTGCGTGTACCGTTTACTGTCGAAGTAAAAGATGTGAAGGCGCTGACGTTGGAAAAAGCACGTGCCGCCGTAGCAGCCGCTAAACCCGACGATTGGCGTACGCCGCTGCAGGCAGCCAACTACGTAATCTTAAGCGACGACAAGATGGACACAACCGAAGCCATTGGTTGGTTGGAACATTCGATCAAGGTCAAAGAGACCTTTGGCAACATGTACACGAAGGCGCGCCTGTTGGCCTCACAGGGCAAGACGGCTGAAGCGGTAGTCGTAGGCGAGAAGGCCCTGGCGATTGGCAAAGAAGCAAAAGCCAACACCGGCGATTTGGAGAAGCGCCTCGCTGAGTGGAAAGCTAAAAAGATGTAGCGGCACCACGGAAGCCTGATAAGACAGGGCCAGGGCTTCTGCACGATTAGTGCTTTGGGAGATTTACGATCATGAAAACTTCAAATACCACGATCTTCGCTCGCGCTTTAGCAACACTCCTGATTAGTCTTTTTGCCGTCTCGCCGGCTTGGGCCACCTGCGGAGGCGGCGGTGGTGGAGGAGGTGGGGGAATGTCGGGCGGTGGCGGCAGTGGCTCGGCCCCGGAAGTTTATCCAGTGCCGTGGAAAGTTCGCGGCCCCAAGGATCCGCCGGCGATGGGACTCATTCTCTACTGGTTTCCCGCGTCAAATGAGGAGTTGAAAAAATCCAGCCTGCGCATGTCTCGCACGCTGTCACTTTATGCCTCGCAATGCATCTCGATGGAAGTGGCCGACGGCAATATTCCCAATGCACCGAAACTGGTAGGCGAGTCGAAATTGCCGGTGGCGGTGCTTGCCACCCCCGACGGAACGCCAGTTACCAAAGTCGAGAACAAAGACGGCAAGCTCAAAGTGGAGGCGGTAGAGAAGCTTGTCGATGCAGAAGTAAAGACCCGCGCGAACACGCTCGACGAGCAGCTTAAAGATGCCAAAGCAAAAGCCGCGGCTGGCGAAAAGGACGCCGCCATCAAGCTTTTTCAATCAGTGGTCGAGCAGAAATGCCTGTTTCCGAAGAAGGCGAAAGATGCCGCGAAGGAATTGAAAAAACTTGGCATAGGCGAAGTCGCGAGCATATCCGATGCTCCTGAATTTGCTTATCCTGTTTTTGACACCCGCAAGAGCAGGCAAATCGAACTGACCATGCGTCGCGGCCTCATGGCCGAAAACAACGCACGCTACCTGGCGGCAGAAAAACTTTATCACCAGGCACAGCTCATGGATCCGGCTGACCCGACTCCACTGCGTTATCTGGGCGAGCTTTATCGTCACCATATCGGCGACTGGGACAGAGCGCGGACAACATTCGATCAGATCCTTAATATGCCCGCCGATCCGCTTTCGCGCGCTGTCACCTTGCATGGGTTAGGCAAAATCACGATCCATGAAGGAGCATTCTTGAAAGGACTCCACCTCATGGAACAGTCGGTCGCCGAATATCCGCTCGCGCTTGCCTATCGCAATCTGGCGGTGTACTGGAATTCGGAGGGAGATCTGGTGAAGGGTAATGAGTATACCCAGAAAGCGCTGGCGCTCGATCCGCAGGATCCTTACAACCTCGTTTTCGCTGCCGTCTTCATGGCTGCTTCCGGACACGGTGACGAAGCTTTGAAAGTCGCGCGTGCGAATATTAATTTGCTGCCCGCTTCCTACAATCTTGCGGCAATCTACGCCCAGAACGGCCAGCGGGAGAAAGCGTTGGCGCTTCTGAAACGCCACTTCTATCAATACGAACGTTACCGCGAAGTGCGCTCCAAGGAAATGATGGAAGCGCGCGTTGATGCAGTGTTTGATTCGCTGCGTCAGGATTCGGCTTTCCTCGCACTCACTCGCGACGCCGACGGCCGGCTGATGATGCCGATGAAGAATATGGGGACACCTTCGAGCACGAACAAGTAGGTAAATTCATAGTCGCCGAGATTTGATTCAGCGAGTGCCTTTCGACCGACTCAACAACGACGCAAATATCCGGTAGCGAAGCAAACAGTCTGGCGTCGTGGGTCGACGAGTACGGAACCGGGAGCGATAGCGACCGTGTGAAAAACTCCGCTGACATCCGGAGTTTTCACACATTCTCGATAGCGACCGGCTGCAACCTGCGCGCTACAAATACTCTTCAATACCCGCGGCGTAACCAGGGACTTCGCCAACGTGGGTCGACAAATACGGAACCGGGAGCGGACCGGGGTCCCCAGACGGGCAGCCCGGCTGGGGTGGTGGTAGCGACCGGACCCAACCTGTAATACACAAACCCTTCAATGCGCGCGGCCGCCTCAAAGCGCGCACCCACGTAAGCAAAGAGACCCACGTTGCCAGACTCCTTGCTACGGAGTCAGCTTGAGATCATGTTGTAGCGACCAGATCCAACCTGCGCTACAAATACTCTTCAATACCCGCGGCGTAACCAGGGACTTCGCCAACGTGGTCGACGAATACGGAACCGGGAGCGATAGCGACCGGCTCCAAGAAGCGCTGATCTAGACGTCCCAAGTACCACTCAAACTCAGCCGTTGATAGCCAGAGTTGAACGCAGTGGCAGACCAGCCGGTCGCTACCACCACCCCAGCGCGGCTGCCGCGCCGGGGACCCCGGTCCGCTCGCGATTCCGTATTCGTCGACCCACTATGGACTTACCAAACCCGTCGGTCGCCTGGCGCTACTACGAAATACTCACCCAGATCCGCACCGACCTGCAAAAGCAGCACTAATCTCCGGCGCCCGCCGCTTTGTTTCTCTGTTGTGCTAAAGGTAAAGTTTATGGCGAAAGTTACAAATGGGCGTCGCAAAACTAACAGACCAGAACACGATCGTTCCGGCGGAGAGTAAGTATGCACGGGTGGAACGTGAGCGGCGATACCTTCTGCAGGAGCTGCCGGAAGGTTTGACGCGCGCGAGTCCGCACATGCAGATCACCGACAACTATCTGACCGGCACGCGGCTTCGCATTCGGAAAGTACGCGACCCGCAGACCAACAAGTGGACTGTAAAGTTGACGCAGAAGTTTGCGCCGGACCCGCAAGATTTTTCCCGCACAATAATAACCAACATCTATCTCAACGCACTGGAAGCGGAAACGCTCGATGTGTTTGCTACCAACGAGATTCGCAAGAACCGTTACAGGTTCGAGTTTGCCGGACGAAAGTTTTCAGTGGACATGTTTCTTGGTGATTTGTTTGGTCTGGTATTGGCGGAGGTTAGTTTTGAAACAGATGAAGAGCTGGATAGCTTTTCCGCGCCGACGTTTGCTATTGCTGAGGTAACCCGAAGCGAACTGTTTACTGGTGGCAAGCTTTCTGAGTTAACGTTTGCCGATATTCGCGAAGAGATCTTGCGTAGCGGATTGGTCGGTACTTAAGTGTGAATTAAGACAAAACCGCAACTGATACGAAAAAAGGGGTAGCGTCTTAGTTTGAGATCTCCTCTGTGCAACCTTTGTGTTCTCTGTGCCTCCGTGGTGAATAAGCGCTCCACATTCACTCACCACGGAGACACAAAGGACACGGAGGTTACACAGAGAAGCGAAATTAGAACACCACCGAAAAGGTTATGAATCTGCAAAAGCAACTCTTAACAGCGCTCGCATTGATCGCGTTTTTGATTGGCGCTGGGTGCAGGAAAAACCCAACGACGAGTGAACAAGCTGTTCCGAGCCCGCCCGATTCTACTGGGCGCCAGCACCCCGAGGGCGGCATCACGGCCGCTGCAGAAACCAAATTCTTTAAGGGCTCGATTGGCAGTGCGCTTGGCTTGCAAATGAAGCTGGTCCGCGAAGGCGAAAACCTCACCGGTTCCTATTTCTATCAAAAAGTGGGAAAGAAGATTGAGATCCGCGGCACCGTAGACAAAGACGGCAATGTGACGTTGGAAGAGTTTGACCCAAATGGAAAACAAACCGGCGTCTTCAAGGGGATCTGGAAACAGGATGAAAACGGGGCGATCGGGATTGCTGGAAACTGGACGAAACCCAATAGCGATAAGAAAGCTGCGTTTTCGCTTCATGAGGAACCGATTGAGTTCAGCCACGGCGTAGAAATCGCTGCACGTCAGATCAGGGA
>DASWDX010000402.1:0-13555 GCA_036395055.1 Pyrinomonadaceae bacterium
TAAGTTCACCAACAACGTCGTGAAGGGAGCGGAGGGCGCGCTGAATCTGTTAGGCAGTGACAATGAGAAACCGTCGCAACGATCGAGTGGCGCACTGATTGGGAACAACCTGTTCACTGATATCAGAGGCCCGTTTCTCACACTTAATGGTTTCTATAATGTCACTCTGGACCATAACACAAGTTTTCAAACCAACAACACTTACACGCTCTATGGTCAACAGTCGTTGGGATACGTCAGTACCAACAATCTGACGATTGAGAATCCGTGGGGGATTTACGGTGAGGGTGGCTTCCTGGGTACCGCAGCACTGACGCAACTCACTCCCTCATTTGTTTTCAATAAGAACTTAATGGTTGGCGCTGCTTCGAACGCTAATCCGGCCGGTAACTTTTACCCCGCGCAAGTTTCTGAGGTTGGTTTTATCGATTTTGCCGGCGGCAATTATGCTCTTTCGCCTTCAAGCCCCTACCACAATGCCTCCACTGACGGTAAGGACATTGGCGTGGACTTTGTGCAGCTGAATGCGGTACAGGGCGGAACAGCTCCCACACCGACTCCCACGCCGACGCCAACTCCAACGCCTACTCCACAGTCGAGCGTGGCTTTCGTGCAGCTGGACACCATCACGGAAGGTAACTGGAAAAATGTTTATGGTGGCGAAGGCTATAACACCGTAAACGACTCAGTAAGTTATCCAAGCTACGCTCAAGTGAGCGCAACAGGTTACACGTCGCCGACCTGGATGGCTTCAACTAACGACGTGCGAGCCTTAGAGAAGGTGGCGGCAAGCGATCGAGTTGCAGCGCGATGGGATTCAAATTCCTTCCTTTCAATTGATTTAAACTTAACGGATGGGGCAACCCATCAAATAGCGATCTATGGATTGGATTGGGATGGGAACAACCGGACGCAACGAGTCGACGTTTTGGATTGGGCCACTAGTGCCGTGCTGGATAGCAGGACCATCTCTTCATTCAACGGTGGCCAATATTTGGTTTGGAACATAAAAGGTCATGTTAAGATCACAGTAAACAAGATTGGTGGTAAGTCGGCAGTAGTTAGCGGCTTGTATTTTGATGATGCGGTAGCGACGCCGACACCGACCCCAACGCCGACGCCGACGCCAAGCCCGACACCGAATTTAGGAAAGAGTGTGGGTAAGGCGAAACGCACTGGGCAGGATTTGAGTAATCAGCTGGTTTCTGCGAGTAGTACCACCCAAGTTTCCAGCACTAGCGTGTCGCTAATGGACCTGTCAGCCCAGACAGCGCTGGCGGAGTTCATCTCGGAGATCCAACAGGCGTACACCTTTTTCAACGATGAAAGAAGCCTTTACCCAGCGGCCGCAAGGATCGACGTTGCACTTCAGGGGGCGTTTGCCGCAGCGTCCCAGGCGAACCAAGCCGCAACCGAGGGAGATCTCGCCGGAGTGAAAAGTCATCTGCGTGAAGCAATCACTAATCTGGAGTTGAGTGATGTGCTTACCACGTACGGCGATGTGGCGAACCCTATCGACTACGCATCCTACATGGTGCGGCAGCAGTATGTAGACTTCCTTAACCGCGAGCCGGATCAATCGGGCAGTGATTTCTGGATAAATGAAATTGTCAGTTGTGGCACCGACGTCCAATGCATAGAAGGGAAACGCATCAACGTTTCGGCGGCGTTCTTCCTGTCCATCGAGTTTCAGCAGACTGGGTACTACGTATATCGATTATATAAATCTTCATATGGACGAGTCCCGATGCGGCAGGAGTTTCTGCCGGATAACCTGAGTATCGCTGGCGGTGTGATCGTTGGTGCAGACGGATGGGAGGCGAAACTCGCCGGAAACAAACAAGCCTTCGTGCAAGGTTGGGTGCAACGAGCTGACTTCCAGGCGCGCTACGCTGGATTGACCAATGAGCAATACGTTGACACGTTGATCGCTAACGTAGGAGTGACGAACACTTCGGCGGAGCGAGACAACTTGGTCCAGGATCTGGTCAACGGAGCGTCGCGTGCTGATGTGCTCGCCAAGCTGGTAGAGAATCCGACGTTTACGCACGCGGAATTCAACTCCGCGTTTGTCTTAATGCAATACTTCGGGTACCTGGGCCGCGATCCTGACGCTGACGGATTCAATTTCTGGTTGAACAAGCTCAACCAGTTTGATGGCAACTTTGTGAATGCGGAGATGGTCAAAGCCTTCCTCGTTTCGGCAGAGTACCGTCGTAGGTTCACTCTGTAGGCGTTCTCAATAGAACATATTTTATCGAAGGCGGCACCGGGCGCAACTCCGGTGTCGCCTATTGCGTTTATGGGGGGGTAAACATCATGCGCCAGAAAGCGAAAGGTGGCGGCCAAACTTAAAATTGAATACCGCTGTCCACTTATCATCCATTTGATCTGTAGTCCCAGCCTCATTACTAATGGCAACTTCTCTGAATCTCCCGGCGATCGCTAGATCGGTACTTCCCCGAGGCCTCCCGCGGGGATTTGCGGAAGAATCGCCGGTTTGCGCGTTTATGTTTACTGTTCCATACGGCCTTTTGTGTTTGTCACAAGACGCCTGTTTGATATAAGCTCTGCAACAAGTTTTAAGTTTTTGGAGACAATTAAGTCACCTCGCTCGATTTTCGCAAGGGAACTTGCCCTTTTCTTGCGAAAGTCATCAAGGAATTTGGTATGAGTGCCCTTCCCCAGAAAAATCTCTGGCGAACCCTCGCCGTCGTCTCTGCTCTTGTCTTCGTTTACGCCTCCGTACTCCTTAAGCTTTCGCACGATTGGTGGGTGGACGAGAATTACTCTCACGGTCTCCTGATCCCATTTGTTGTCGGTTACATCCTCTGGGTGGAACGGGACAAGCTTCGTCAGGTCCGTCATAAACCCTCCCTGCTTTGGGGCGGAGCCGCGATTATGCTGGCATTGTTTGCCTTGTGGACCGGCGTGGCTGGGGCTGAACTTTTCATGCAGCGCACTTCACTAGTGCTCATGCTTGCCGGAGTGACTGTTTACTTTTGGGGAGGCCGCTTGCTTCGCCTGGTATGGGTTCCTCTCATTCTGTTCCTACTGGCGATTCCAATCCCGATGATCGTTTTCAACAAAGTTGCGTTTCCCTTGCAGTTGTTCGCGTCTCGTTGCGCAGTATGGTCGATGAGATTTTTTGATATTCCTGTTTTGCGACAGGGTAACGTCATCGAGCTGATGCCGCTGAATTCTCTGGAAACTAAAAAGCTGGAAGTGGTTGAGGCGTGCAGTGGAATCCGTTCGTTAATGACATTGATGACACTGGCAGTAGTATTCGCTTACTTCAGTTATCCTCGGCCAGCGAATGGCTCCTGTGAAAACGGAGATGGATCGAGAAAGCCCCGACTATTTAGCTCGCTGAGAACGTGGGGGTTTTGGCGGTCCACCCTTCTCGTGCTTTCGGCTGTTCCGATTGCAATTTTCACCAACGCGCTAAGGGTGAGTGGAACAGGAGTTCTCGCACGTTACTACGGAACAAAAGTAGCCGATGGGTTCTTCCACTCATTTTCGGGTTGGGTAATTTATATTGCTGCATTTCTGTTACTGTTCGCCTTTGGTTGGGGCCTGGATCGTTTGCGCTCGCTATTTTCAAATGACTCAGCCCGCGAACGCGCGGCTTTAGAACAAATCGATTTGCCACAGCCGTCTCTGTCCTCAGCGCCGAAGGTGGCGCAATCAGAAGGGACCGATTGAAATGAAGAGTTCATGGCGCTTTGGGCTTTTGCTTGTGGTGCTGGTTGCGGCTGGCATATTCGTGAACAGTTGGGCATATCTGGGCGAGGCGCACGTGGAGCGCCAGGAATTAAAGAATTTTCCAGTCCAGGTGGGCACGTGGAAACAGGAGGGCGTCGACCAGCGCTTTGATGGCCAGACGATGAGTGTCCTGCGGGCCACCGATTATCTTTTGCGCGGCTATCGTCTTGGTAATGGCCAGCGGGCTAGTTTATACGTTGGGTACTACGCAACTCAGCGAGACGGAGCGAGCTATCACAGTCCACTCAATTGCTTGCCGGGAGCCGGCTGGAGCATGGTAGATCCCGAGAGGATTGCAATCAGTTTGTCGAACGGCAAAAGCTTCCTGGCAAATAAATATGTAATTGAGAATGGTGGTCACCGGGAGCTAATGATCTATTGGTATCAAGGGCGCGGTAGAATCATTGCCAGCGAGTATTGGGGCAAGGTTTATGCAGTGCTGGACAGTGTACGTCTCAGGAGATCAGATGCAGCAATGGTCCGGGTGACAGTGCCCATAGCGGAGTCAGAGACCGCTGCGCTTGAATCCGCCAGAGAGTTCGCGGCCTTAGCATCGGAAGTACTTCCGGAGTTCGTTCCAAATTGATGGGACCCTTTGTTGAGAAGCTGGCAGAGAGTGCAATTACGGAATCTGTGTTCGATTGATAATGTTTTAAGTCTGTCTAGCTTTTTAGCGCCAGAGGCAATTGCCCGCCGATGGTCCTGGAAGCAAATGCTTGAATTTGCTGCCGCTGACGCGGACGGCGACAAACGGAGTCAAAGTAAAAAATGAATAGCGAGTGCCGTAGTTACATTTATCATCCTATCCTTTTGTCTCTTCTCCTGGTCGCGGTGTTTTCACTCGGCGGCTGCACTAATTCTGAAAAAGCCAAAACCGAGCACCTCAGCAAGGGCGAAGCCTATCTAAAAGATTCAAAGTTTCAGGAAGCTTCTCTCGAGTTTCGCAACGCCTTGCAGATTGATGATCAGCTTGCGGCGGGCCATTGGGGCCTGGCGCGAGCTTATGAAGCACTGCAACGGGCTCCCGAAATGCTCGAGGAATTGCGAAAAACAATCCAGCTCGATCCTAACAACTTCGACGCCCGAACTAAACTCGGCACCTACTACCTCGGCGCCAGCAAAGGAAGACCGGAATTGGTTAGCGAAGCCGAGCGCCTCGCCAAAGAGGTGCTGCAAAAGGATCCCAAACACATCGAAGGTCACATCCTGCTGAGCAGCGTGCTCTTTGCTCAGAACCAGAAGGACGAAGCGCTGACTGAGTTGAATCGTGCTATCGAGATCGATCCCAAACGGGTGGAGTCGTATCTCAGTCTCGCCCGTTTCTACGTTGTCACAAAGGACCAGGCGAAGGCAGAGGAAGTATTCAAGAAAGCGATCTCAATCGATCCATCGTCTAGGATCGTGCACACCGAATACGGAAAGTTTCTGGTGCAAACTAACCGACCGGCTGAGGCCGAAGCTGAATTGAAGAAAGCAGTTGAGGTAGCGCCCGCGGATCGCAATGCGCGGTTCACGCTAGCTAGTTTTTATGTGGTCAACAAGCAGTTGGACAAGGCCGAGGAAACATACAAAGCGCTCGCCGATTTGGATAAGGATAAACCGGAAAGTCAATCGATCCTCGCCGACTTCTATTCTTACGTCAATCGCACAGATGATGCCGTGCGCATATACCAGGACATCCTCGCCAAGTCTCCCGATTACGCACAAGGGCGTTATCGACTCGCTGAAATTCTGTTAATGCGCGGCGATTCGAATGGCGCCGGAGCGCAGATTGATGAAGCGCTTAAGAAAGATCAGCACGACCGCGAGGCGCTTTTGTTGCGCGCGCGACTCCGAGCTCGGGGCGGCCAGCCTGATGGACTTAAGGCCGCCATCGAGGATCTGAAGGAAGTGTTAAGGCAGGAGCCAAATTCACGCCCGGGCCTCTATTTTATGGCTCAGACAAATTTCAACCTCGGGATATTGGACCAGGCAAGGACGTTCGCCGCGGATCTGGAAAAAAACTACCCTGACTACCTCCCGGCAAAATTAATGCAAGTGCAACTCAGTATTGCTGGAAGCGATCCTAAGGTCGCTGTGAGTTCAGCCTCAGTTTTAATCGACCGGTTGAGTAAAACTGCTCCCGATCGGGAAAACTCGCCGCAGCTGCTGGCAGAGATGCGGGCGAAGACCTACATGGCACGTGGTTTAGCGCTAGAACAACTTAGGAACATGGCCGCCGCTCGGCAGGATTTCGAAGTGGCTCGCCAAGCCGAGCCGAACGAAACTGAAGCCTATAATAATCTAGCTGTGGTTTCCCAGTTCGAAAATAAACCTGACGAGGCGATCGGCTTCTATCAAAGCGCACTCAAAATTCGGGCGACGGATTTCAATGCGCTGAACGGGCTGATCAATTTATATGCGGCCAAGCATGAAATTGATAAAGCTCATGCGACGATCGATCAGGCGCTCAATTCCTACCCGAACGATGCGTCATTACACTTTTTGAAGGCCCAGGTTTATGGGATCCAACGGAATGCGCAAGCTGCTGAAGCCGAACTTCGAAAAACACTGGAAATTGACCACAACTATTTACCAGCCTACTCGGCTTTGGGTGCTCTCTTCATTAACACGAAGCAAGAGGACCGCGCCATAGCGGAGTACCAAAGAATCCTCGAGATTCGTCCGGATGATTCTTCCGCTTATACATTCATCGGAATGCTTGAATATTCCCGCAAAAACTACGACGTCGCAGCAGAGAATTACCGCAAAGCGTTGGAAAAGGATCAAAACGCGGTCATAGCCGCTAATAACCTCGCCTGGCTGTATGCCGTTGACGGAAAGGGAAATTCGGATGAAGCAGTGAGACTGGCCCAGGGCGTGGTTCAGAAGAACCCCAACATAGCTGCATTCACTGACACTTTAGGTTGGATTTACTATAAAAAGGGTCTTTATGGTGCCGCTGCTGAGCAATTGGAAAAGGCTGTTTCAATGGATGAGGCAACCGCGCGCAGCCGTCAGGGAGTGCCAAGCGCGACCTACCATTACCATCTCGGTATGGCCTTAAAAGCTAAGGGTGACAAAGCAGGCTCGCGCCGTGAACTGGAAGCTTCGCTGCGCCTGGCTGACAAATCACCATTCGCCAATGTTGACGAGGCACGCAAGGCATTGGCTGATTTGTAGGAAAATGTCGAAGCCACCGTTGCAAGATGAATCACAGAGGGCCACGAGAAGAGGTTTGAGATGGCGACGGTGAAACTGAGGTGAAAGAAACAAGAGGAGTTGATTTATGAGCATTGAATTTCGCCAGCGAAGTCCCAGCGAATACTTAAAAATAATCCGGCGACGTAAGTGGCTGATTATCCTCCCTGTCATTGCTATAACTGCCGCGGTCGCCTGGGTTGTTTACCGATTGCCGGATGTTTATGAGTCCGTAACGCTGATTGTTGTAAAGCCTTCAACCCTGCCAACAGCAGTAGTTCCTTCAATCACCGAAGATAGTCTGACTCGACAGTTGACGAGCATTGACAAGGTTGTCACCAGTCGCAGTTCGCTCGAACCGCTCGTCATTCAGTATGAACTCTACAAACCGGAGCGGCTTCGTGGCGAGCCAATGGAATCGATCATCGACATGATGCGTAAAGACATTAAGGTCGAGGTGAACACCAGCCGCAACGATATCACTAACGGGTTCAACATTGCTTATCATGGCCGCGATCCCAGGGTAACTAAGGACGTTACCGCCGAGTTAGCCAGCAAGTACATCAATGAGCAGACGAAAAACACCGTTAACTCTACTAACTCGGCCAAACAGTTTATTGATCAGCAGGTCAGGCAGACGCAGGACGAACTCACTTTGGTAGATAACAAACGGCTCGAATTCATGCAGAAGAATGTTGGCAACTTACCCACCGAGGCTACCTCGCTCATCGGTCAGTTAACAGGCTTGCGCGATCAACAGAAGTCTTTGCTTGCGGAAGTCGGTCGCTTGCAGGATCGGAGTTCCTCTCTGGTCACGCAATTAACTCTGCTCAAGAAACAGTCCCAACAGGATATAGACGACTACGCTGAAAATACTACTGACCCGAAGACTACTCTTGCCTGGGCGGAGCTAGTAAAAAGGAAGGCCGATCTCCAGTCGGAGTTGCAGCAACTAGCGACGGAGTTAAAACCAAAACATCCTGACGTTCTGGCGAAACAAGCTCAGCTTGACTCCGTTAGCAAAGAGATGGACCAAATGGTTGCCGAGTGGAAAGAACGAATCTTAGAAAAGCAAAAGAAATTACAGAACCGGCCGGATTTGAGCGTCGCAGCCACCGAAGCGCAGCTCAAGGCCGTCGATGGTGAAATAAAACGCGAGCAAAAGATGCTTGACGAAAATGAAAAGCAGATAGGAGCAATCTTGCAGCGTATTAATAGTGTTCCCGGTGCGGAGGTCGCTTTAGGAGCGCTCGAACGTGACTATCAAACAAAGAAGAGCGCTTACGATCAATTATTGCTCCAACAGCAAAAAATCACGCTGGGCGCTGATGCGGCTTCACAACAACAGGGTGAGGGAATCGTAGTGATCGACCCTGCCAACTTGCCCTCGAAACCCGTCGCGCCGAAGCGCTTGATGCTTTCAGGTCTAGGTCTTGCTTTCGGCCTCGGCCTGGGACTGTTGCTGACGGGAATCTTTGAAATTCCTCGCCTGATGACGATTCAAAGCACCGAAGATGCGCGCCACTACACGAGTTTGCCGGTGCTCATTTCGATCCCCGAATTGCTTACACCTGAAGAAGCTCGAGCAATTCCTCGTCGTCGTAGACTATTGCTGGGTGCGGCTGTAACCGCGACGATAGTAACGATTCCAGTGTTGGCCTTGGCGCTGAAGGCTACGCATGTTTTTGAATTTTTATCGAGTCGCTCTTAATGAAGTTGACAAACAATTGGGACTAATTTTTCGCGCCGAACCTGGAGGTTCAATAAAGTGTACGCAGAATTTTACGGGCTAAAAGAATTGCCTTTCGCGCTGACACCCGATCCGCGTTTCATCTACTTCACTCCCTCGCATACGGAGGTGATGGCAAATCTCCATTACGGTATCGAAAGCGGCAAGGGCCTCGTGGTAGTAACGGGCGAAGTAGGCACGGGCAAGACAACGATACTGCGTTGGATGATGCAGCGCCTGGACCGCACGGTTTTGGTTGCTTACATCTTCAATCCGCGGTTGTCGGTGCCGGAATTTTACCAGCATGTAGCTGCGCTGCTTGACGTTCAGAAATGGGAAACAAAGTCGGAGCTGCTAATGGAATTGGGCCGAAGTCTTGAGTCGCGTCATGCACGGGGACTGCGCACGGTTCTGATTATTGACGAAGCTCAGGGGTTGTCAGCGCACCTGTTGGAAGAAATTCGCTTGCTTTCAAATTTCGAGTCGGACACCGCGAAGCAATTGCAAATCGTTCTAACCGGACAACCGGAATTGCGTGAGGTCTTGAACGATCCCGATTTGCGACAATTGAAGCAAAGAATTGCACTGCGTTGTGTTATCAAGCCCTTACCTAACGTAGAAGAGACTGACCGATACATCACATCTCGGCTGTTGGTTGCAGGCGCCGAGCACACCGCGATTTTTTCTCCTGACGCCATCGATTACATTTTCCGATGTTCCGATGGAATTCCGCGTAGCATAAATAATCTGTGCGATAACGCGCTTTTGACTGGATACGCTGCCGGCGAGCCGGTAATCGGTTCTTCGATTATAGAGGATGTTGCCGAAACCTTCGACATGCTGCCTAGTTCGGATCGGGGAATGCAACGCGGTGAAGAACGAGAAGTTCCGGCCAGAGTTTTCTCGTCCTCCGACAGTTCAGACCTGTGGGGCAAACGGACCTCAGAGAAAGAGACCGATACGCAGATAACGACGCCGGTACCTGTGGAGCAAGGTTAATTGTGAACTCGGACATCGCCCTCAATTTGAATAGAACGCTCAAGAGGTAAATTAATGGGAAGAGTTTTCGAAGCAATAAAACGAGCAAGCGCGGCCGACCAGGGCGGCGCAAGAAAAAGACAGCAACCAGATTTAGGACGCCGCGACGAAAGTACCAGGTTGACTGGTTTGTCTTCCACAAGGCAAGTTGAAGAGGAGCCTGCCAGCCGCTCGTCATCGCTTTCAGTCCCTCATGAGCCGGCGCAAAATTCAGCGTCCTCTGCGCACACTGCGGATGTAACCGGCGGGATGGCACTCCCCGGCGGAATGGCTTCGCGTGATGTTGGGGCAACTTTGGGCGCTGCCGGGGCGGCGCGCGTCGGAGGATTTGCCAGTTATGACATTTCCCCCGCGCGCGTCGAGCCTCACCTTGTGGCTGTTAGTCAGCCCCGTTCTCCCTACTGTGAACAGTTTCGTTCGCTTCGCACCAAACTGCTTCAAGCGGGCGAACGCAAGGAGATGCGTGCCTTTGTCATTACCAGTGCCGGAGTGGGCGAGGGTAAAACGCTAACCGCCCTGAATCTGGCGTGGCTCCTGGCCCAAACAGAGGGTATGCAAGCGTTGGTTATCGATAGCGACCTGCGCCAACCTTGCGCCACTGACTATTTTGGGATCGACGCATCTATAGGGCTTTCGGATGTTCTCGGCGGAACTGTTCGATTGGAAGACGCTATCGTCCGCTTAGATCCTGCGGGTTTATATCTGTTACCGGGTGGGCAAGCTCGAGACGACGTTGCTGAGTTGCTTTCCGGACCTTCTTACGAGCGGCTACTGACGGATGTGAGGAGAATGTTTGATTACATCATCATTGATGCTCCGCCATTGGGAATCTTTACCGATGCCAACGTTCTGATGAACCGCGCGGACGGTGCCTTGATTGTCGTTCGTTCCGGCAAGACACGCTACGCCCTCATCGACAGGCTGCTGGAACAGATTCCACGCGAAAAGTTGCTGGGAGTAGTGCTGAATCGAGTCGACGAGCAGCTTGATGATTCCGCCTACTATTACCAACGGCGCTATTACAATCGAGACCGAGGACTTTCGGAACCAAAGATGAAACAACTACCTGGTGAACGCCAGGAGGAGGTCGCTGCAGTCAATTGAGAGCCTCACGACTAAATGGACGAACTGTTTTGCTGCTTCTCGCCGAGGCGGCCCTAATGTTCGGTGTGATCATCGGTGCTGTCTTTTTGCGCGTTGGGGTGGCAGGAGCTCCATACGAACTAATCGAAAGACATGGATACTTTAAGGCCGCCTTCGCCACTGCATTCTGCTTGACAGCTTTCTATCTTTTTGACTTATACGATTTCATCGTTATGCACGACCGCCATGAACTGGTTTTGCGGCTGGTGCAGGCACTCGGTTTGGCTTGGATAGCCTTGGCCCTTGCATTTTATGCGTACCCGGACCTAAAGCTCGGTCGGAGCGTTTCTCTGATCGCGCTCCCTATGGCTCTCGCCTTGATGGTTATCTGGCGGATTAGCATTCACTGGTTTTTGGGACACCCTGACTTCGGCGAACGGATTCTAATCGTCGGATCAGGCAATCTCGCCGTAGAGGTTGCCCGGCAGGTACTCGACCGGCCTGATGCGGGCTTCAGGATTGTGGGATTTGTGGGCACGGATTCAGACCTGCTTGGCAAGAGTCTGATAAACCCTCGCGTTATCGGCATGACTGAGGACATGGACGAGATCGTGAAGCGGGAAAGTATAGACCGCATCGTTGTTGCCATGGGCGAAAGGCGAGGTCAACTTCCGACTGATAAGCTGCTCAAGCTAAGTCTTGCTGGCGACGTTTCAATAGAGGAGGGAGCGACTTTCTACGAGAGAGTTACCGGACGTGTCTCACTGAATATGATGCGCCCTTCGTGGCTGATCTTCACCGGGCGACGTCGCCAGGCCAGGTTGGGTGGGATTATTCGCAACGCCGTACACAGATTGGTAGCTTTGGTGGGCGTGCTTCTTTCGCTGCCGCTCGTAGTGTTGACGGCGATTCTGATTAAAATCGATTCGCGTGGACCGGTTTTTTTCCAGCAGGAACGTATTGGCAAAAACGGTCGCCCCTTCGTTCTTACCAAGTTTCGCTCGATGAAACTTGATGCTGAGAAAGCCGGACCAGTATGGGCAACCAAAGGGGACGAGCGAACCACGCGCGTGGGCCGCATTATTCGCAAGATTCGCGTTGATGAGATACCACAGTTTTGGAATATCCTACGCGGTGAAATGAGTTTTGTCGGGCCTCGTCCGGAGCGTCCTCATTTTGTCGCTCAACTTTCACAGGAAATTCCCTATTACGACCAGCGCCATCTGATCGCGCCGGGATTAACCGGATGGGCTCAAATTAATTATCCCTACGGAGCTTCCATCGAAGATGCGCGACAAAAGCTTCAATACGACCTTTTCTACATCAAAAATCATAGCTTGATTCTCGATGCAATCATCTTGTTTGAGACAATCAAGATAATTCTGTTTGGGCGAGGTGCTCAATAAGACGCCACGGTTGGGGAGGTTGAAATGAAAAGAACGAAGAAGTTAATCATGTCAGCGATTGTGAGTTTGTCTATGGCCTCATTCATTGGAGTGCTGGCTCAAACCCAACCCGATGTGGATAAGACCAGACAGCGAACTGCCGCCATGCCAAACCAGGTTAAAGACAAGGAGAAGAAGGTTGGGCAAGATTCGACTGCAAATCCACCATCAGGAGACAGGTTGGAACCTGACGACACACAGCGTCGGCCTGTTGATGTGCCTCAGGAAACGGAGGCTAATAGGCATGAACAACTCTCGGAGGAAGCAGCCGTTGTTCCCTACTACAATAATTTCTTCACCACCTACCGCCTTGGCCCCGAAGACGTAATTTCCGTTGTAGTCTTCAATCAGGATCGATACTCGCGTTCAGGGATTATCGTGCCACCAAGTGGTCGGATCTCGCTCTCGCTGATACCCGGCGGGATTTTTGTCAACGGCAAGACGGTTGATGAAGTTGCGGAACTCATTAAGAAGAAATATGACGAGTACATTATCGACCCGCAAGTTACCGTATCGCTTGATAAGGCATCGTCATATCGTTACAGCGTCATCGGTGACGTGGGCCAACCAGGCATCCGCCTGATGAATCACCGTTTGACAGTGACGGAAGCATTGGCAGAAGCGGGCGGCGTTCTGCAAACGGGTGATAAGAGCCGGGTTGTTGTGTTGCGTCGTCAGGCCAACGGCATGCTGTCGCCGATTGCTGTCAACGTTTCGGCCATCTACAAAGGAAAAGCCGCGGATAATATTTATCTGATTCCCGGGGATCAGATTATAGTGCCGGGAAACAAGCTTAAGACCCTGCAAAAAATCATGGGCTTCGCATCTATTCTCAGCTTTGCGCGAATCTTCACTGGTGGGCTTCCCTTCTAAGCCGGACGCTCATTATCGCGAGGGAAGACTCTTTACACGAGAGGCCGATAAGACGGTCGTGGAAATTCACCTTTCAACTCCTGCAACGTTGCGCGCGGCCGCGTGTGCAGTGCTTGCCGCGGCCTGCTGCAATCTGCTGCTTGCGCTCTTTTGCATGCCAGTTTCCGCCCAGACCGGCGCTTGGACGCGTCAACGTGTGGGGTCGTTGGCCTGGCTGCACGCCGTTTTCTTTCTCAATGAAAATCGTGGCTGGGCAGTTGGCAGCAGAGGCACGTTACTGGCAACAAGCGACGGCGGCAAAAGTTGGCAGGCAAAAGCACAGCCTGCGCCGGATGTGTTGCGCGACATCTTTTTCATTGACGATCAGAATGGATGGCTTGTTTGCGAGGTTAACGTTTACGAACTGAAGGGCAAAGAGGATCCGCGCACATATCTGATGCAA
>DASWDX010000403.1:0-10963 GCA_036395055.1 Pyrinomonadaceae bacterium
CAGTCAGCAGCCAAACTCGATCATCCAAACATCTGCGGCATACTCGAAGTTTCCGAAGCCGATGGGCGCAACTTCATCTGCATGCAGTATGTTGAGGGCGAGACACTCGAAGCGAAAATGAAGCGTCACCCGCTCGAGCTGTCCGAATCGCTGGCCATTGCCATTCAGGTCGCAGATGCCTTAGCGGAAGCACACAGCAGCGGAACCATTCACCGCGACATCAAGCCTTCAAACATCATGGTGAGTGCGCGCGGCGCGGTGAAGGTGATGGATTTCGGTCTGGCGAAACTGATCAAACAAGCAGAGGCAGTCCAGAGCGAAGCGGAGACGGAAGCCCTCCTATCCACCCCAGGCGCACTCATCGGCACTTTGCCTTACATGTCTCCTGAACAAGTGCGCGGCGAGGCGCTTGATGGCCGCAGCGACATCTTCAGTTTCGGCGTTGTGCTCTACGAAATGATTAGTGGTCAACAGCCATTCGCGAGCAAGAGTTCGGCAGCAACAGCCTCGGCCATTCTCACACTCGAGCCAGCGCCGCTCGCTCGCTTTTCAAAGAAGACTCCGGCCGAACTCGAACGCATTGTCAGCAAAGCGCTGCACAAAAATCCTGACGAGCGCTACCAAACAGCTAAAGACCTCTTGATTGACCTGCGACACTTGCGGGACGAGCTCGAATTTCAACACCGGCTGGAACGTTCAGTACCACCACGCTCGCAGGACGAAGAATCAATTACGGCCGGGAACAGCTTTCCCACCCGGGCCGACACTGCCGAACGCCTAGCGCCTGCAACAGTCATTGATGTTGAAAAAACCACTCAGGAAGGGTCAGGCACAGGCATCATCGCGGCGTTCGGAAAAACCGCGACAAGCCGCGTAGGTCTGATAGTGCTCGGCGTGTTGATCATCGCCGGCATAGGGGGCTGGTTTATCTGGCGCAGGGCTAACGTGAAGTGGGCACAGACCCAGCTGCCGCAGATCGAACAGCTGGCGCAGCAGCAAAGGTATTACGACGCGTATAGTCTGGCGGTTGTCGCAGAAAAGTATCTACCGGAAGATCCGACAATCGCGCGGCTGATGCCGACCATCTCTCAAACCATTTCGGTGAAGACTGATCCCGCGGGTGCAGAGGTTTACCTCAAACGTTATGCGCCTGAAACGCCAGGCGACATTCCTCGCACCCTGGTGGGAACCACGCCGCTTAACGATCTGCGTATCGCGCGTGGTCAATATATTCTCTACGTTGAGAAGAACGGTTACGCGAAAACCGAGCGTTCGATATCGGGCGCCATATTGCACTCGGGAACTTTGGTTGTTTTGCCTGGTCCGATAAACATCCAGGAGAAACTGCTTTCAGCGGATAAGGTGCCGGACCGCATGGTGTTTGTTCCCGGCGGCGATTACCGCCTCGTTGCCTGGGCCCGGCCCACCGAGGCGCGCGTGCAGCTCAACGATTATTTCATCGACAAATACGAAGTGAGTAATCAGGATTACAAAGAATTCATAACTGCCGGCGGCTACCTGAAGAAACAGTTCTGGCAACACGCATTCGTCAAAGAGGCTAAGCTAATCGCGTGGGAAGACGCGCTTAAAGAGTTTAAGGACCGTACCGGCTTACTCGGTCCACGCGACTGGTCGAATCAAAATTTTCCCGAAGGCAAAGGCGATTATCCCGTCGCAAACATCACCTGGTACGAGGCTGCGGCTTATGCTGCGTTCAGAGGTAAGCAGCTTCCGACTATCTTTCAATGGGAGAAGGCCGCGCGCGACGGTGACGTTTCCACGATGGCTAGTTCCATGCCGTGGGGTCTGTTCTATCCCGGAGAACCGCTGGACCGTCGCGCAAACTTCAATATCAACGGTAGCATGCCCGTGAACAGTTCAGAGTTTGGGATGAGTCCCTTTGGCAGTTACAACATGGCTGGCAACGTTTCTGAATGGTGTCTCAATGAAATGTCGACGGGCTTCGCCACCACCGGCGGTTCGTGGGGTTTGCCCTCCTACACGTTTGCCGAGTACGGAACTTATCCCGGGTTCTACAGCTCCGACAAGGTAGGGTTTCGTTGCGTGCTCAACGCTCCCGGTGCGACTGGCGATCAGGGCGCGATGCACATTGAAATCAAAGATGAGGTTCCTGTTTACACGCCTTCCAGCGCTGCGGATTTCAGCAAGTGGGCCAGCTATTATCGCTACGACAAAACAGCGCTTGATCCGCAGATCGTGGAGGTGCAGGAGACTGCCGAGTGGCGGCGCGAGAAGATTACCTTTAACGGCGCAGATGGCGAGCGCGCGATCGCTTATCTTTACCTGCCGAAAAATTATCCCCGACCTCTGCAGGTGATCCACTTCATTCCCGGCGGTGACGTGGCGGGGGGACTGCGCCCAATTACCGAGGCAATGGAGGATCGTCTGGCTCCGCTTATCAAATCGGGCCGGGCTGCGTTTGGAGTTGTAATTAAAGGCTACATCGAACGTCTGAGGCCGCAGGGCTATGTCAGGCCGGATCCAGGCACGGTTGAGTTTCGCGAAAGAAGTGTTAACTGGATTACCGACATTCGACGCGGACTGGATTATTTGGAAACGAGAAATGAGATCGACCCGACGAGGATTGCGTTTTTTGGTCCCAGCGCCGGCGCGAGAATCGGACTGATACTGGCAGCCGTTGAGACGCGCTATCGTGCGGTGGTTTTGATAGGTGCGGGTGTCGTGAAAGATGATTTGCACTCAATTGCGGAAGCCAATCCGATAAACTTTGCCCCCCACATTCGAGCTCCAAAGGTCATGGTGCACGGTCGTTACGACGAGGACACTCCCTTAAAAACTCAGGGCGAGCCTCTTTTCAAACTATTACGCGAGCCGAAGCGATTAATACTTTTCGACAGCGGTCATATCCCCGACTGGGGAGTGCTCGCGACGACCATGAACGGTTGGCTGGATGAAACGATGGGGCCAGTCAAGCATGAATGAACTGGTAAATCGTAAATGGTAAATAGTAAATAGAAGTATTTGGCAGTCAGCAGTCAGCAGGAACTAGTAAATCGTAAATCGAAGCAGTACTGTCAACAGGCAATCTCCCATGGGCTCGCCTCTTTCATCAGGAACAAAACTCGGCCATTACGAAATCCAATGGCAACTCGGCGCGGGCGGGATGGGCGAAGTCTATCTCGCCCAGGACACCAGGCTCGATCGCAAAGTTGCCCTGAAGATTCTTCCCGAAGAAGTTGCCAGCGATCAAAAGCGGATGCACCGGTTCAGCCAGGAAGCAAAGGCTGCGTCGGCGCTTAACCATCCAAACATTCTTACCATCTACGAAATCGGTGAAATCGACGGCAGGCATTTCATTGTTGCGGAGTTTGTCGATGGAGCCACCTTGCGCGAGCGCCTGCTCCGCCGAGACGCTTTCCTGTTGCCTGAGGCGCTCGACATTGCAGTGCAGGTTAGCTCCGCGCTCGCGGCCGCGCACGCAACCGGCATCATCCATCGCGACATTAAGCCGGACAATTTGATGCTGCGGAAGGATGGCTTCGTTAAGGTGCTCGACTTTGGTCTTGCCAAGCTGACTGCGCCCACCGATTCCGAAATCGACCCTGAAGCAGAGACGCGAACGCGCGTCAACACCGAGCCCGGCATGATCGTCGGTACCGTGGCTTACATGTCACCTGAGCAAGCGCGCGGTCTGCATGTGGACACACGTACAGACATCTGGAGTCTTGGCGTCGTGTTGTATGAAATGATCGCAGGTCAGCCGCCGTTTGCCGGGAAAGACGTTCATCGCCAGATCATCGCCATTCAGGAACAACCGGCGCAGTCTCTATCCCGACTTGTTGAGGGTGCGCCGGAACGTTTGGAAGAGATCGTCTCAAAAACGCTGGCGAAGAGTGCGGATGAGCGCTATCAGACGGCGAAAGACTTGTTGATCGATCTAAAGCGATTGAAGCAAAAGCTGGAGATTGATGCAGAGATTGAACGCACCACTCCGCCGGACTCAAGTCGCTCAGCAAGAGCTGCGCATGAGCGAGAGGCCGCCATTACTGCTCCAGCCGGAGCGGCAAATACCGCGGTTGTCGGCACACGCACGAACTCAAGCATCGAATATGTAGTTAGCGAAATTAAGCGACACAAGCGCGGCGCTTTGATAGCCCTCGCGGCGATCGTCGCCGTGGCGGTTGTTTACTTTGCCTACGTACGGCGTGCGGTGCAAAACAGCCCGAGCGCGATTCGCTCTCTCGCGGTTCTGCCGTTTGAGAATACCGGCAACAACCCTGACGCCGAATACCTCTCCGACGGCATTAGCGAGAGCCTCATCAACAGCCTCTCGCAACTGCCTGGTATGAAAGTGATCGCGAGAAGCTCGAGCTTCAGGTACAAGAGCAAAGCTGCCGACCCGCAGGAGGTGGCAAACGCGCTCGGAGTTGAAGGGATCCTCACCGGTCGCGTTTTGCAGCGCGGCGACGATCTTCTAATTAGTGTTGAGCTGGTGAACGCCCGCGATAAGACACAACTTTGGGGTGAACAGTACAACCGCAAGGTGACGGACGTGCTTCAGGTGCAATCGGAGATCTCGCGAGAGATCGCCGAGAAACTGCGCTTGAAATTGACCAATGCTGAACAGCGGCAACTCGCCAAACGCGAAACGGCGAACCCGCAGGCTTACGAACTGGTCCTCAAGGGTCTCTTCTACCGTCGCAAGGGAGGGATGGAGAACCAGAAGAAAGCGATCGAGTATTACCTGCAGGCGATCGCCATTGATCCTACTTACGCCCTCGCCTACGCTGAACTGTCCAACACCCACAGTTTTCTGGTGGGCTATGGCCTCGACCCAACAGAGTTTACGCCCAGAGCAGAAGATGCGGCGCGGAGGGCCGCGGAATTGGACGAGAGTCTGGCGGAAGCGCACCTTGCATTGGCAAATGTCAAATTAAATGCATGGGACTGGGAAACTGCCGAGCGCGAATTCAAGCGCGCTATCGAGTTGAACCCAAACCTTGCCAGAGCGCACAGCCGGTACTCCGCTTATCTCAGCGTTATGAGACGCCATGAGCAAGCCATCGCCGAAGCCAAACGCGCCAGAGAGGTTGACCCTCTCTCGCCCGGCGTAAACGCGAATGTCGGTTGGATACTCATCTTTGCGCGCCAGTACGATCAGGCGATTGAAGCCTTGAAGAAGACGCTCGAACTGGATCAGAACTACGACTTGCCGCACAGCTACCTTGGCGACGCCTACACGGCGAAAGGAATGTACGCGGAAGGCATCGCCGCCTATCAACAGGCAATCAAGGTGGGTGGAGATAATACGGCGGCTCAAATCTATCTGGGCGCGGCTTACGCCCGAATGGGAGAACGCGGGACAGCCGAGCAGATACTCAGGGACTTGCAGACGACCCAGAGGTATGTCTCGCCGGGTGATTTGCCGGTCCTCTATGCTGCCTTAGGTAAGCGTGAGGAGGCGTTCGCTTCACTTGAGAAAGCATACGCGGCGCACGACCTGCAGTTGCAGTACCTGAGCGTAAATCCTTCTTTCGACAGCTTGCGCACCGACCGTCGTTTCCAGGATTTACTGCGCCGCGTGGGACTACCGGTGGATAGCAATTAGCAAACAGCAATCAGTGTTTAGGAAGCTCTGAACAAGTTGCTGAAGCCCGCGAAGCGCTTCCACCCGCTGCGCGGGTTTGGGAAAGGATAGCCCGTTGCGGAATGTCTCGTCAGGTTTAAGAGAATCTTTGGTAAGGCAGGCCCGAAGGGCCGGGATTCAATCGCCACGTCCCGTGAGGGCGTGGATCAAGAACCTCGAAGGATGACGAGCGCCGAAGGTGCGGCACCAGCTTGTGTAGGGCCATCAGCAGGAACTAACGAGGATCGTAAATCGTAAATCAAAGCAATCAGCAATCAGAAGTAACTCGTGAATAGTTCAAAGGGTACAACTGAATCCCAAGGCGACGCTCAAGCCCGGCGGGAATCTCAGTCGGAATCCCGGGAGGGTCCTTCGCCCGAGTCCCCAAGTGAATCACAGGAAACGCTGCGGTTTGATTCTGATGAGATTCGGGCCAGTTCGCCTCGACCAGGGATGGTGCTGCGGCAGCGTTACCGGCTGGATAGCGAAATCGGTCGCGGTGCGATGGGCAGAGTCTTTCGCGCGACTGATCTCGAACTGTTGCGACCGGTCGCGGTCAAAATTCTCGCTGAGAGGATAGGCGGTCGAAGGACGGAGGAAATAGGGGAACAGGGGGAAAGGGGAACGGGTAAAGGTAAAGGGGACACCGAGGAAGATAGCCCTGGCGTTATTGCTGACCGTGGCGGTTCCCCTGAAGAAGGTTCTACCTCCGAGCAGCGCTCGCGTTTCATGCGCGAAGCGCGCGCCGCTGCAGCGTTGAATCATCCACACATTGTCGCCGTTTACGACGTGGGGGAGGATCACGGCTTTCCTTTCTTTGTTATGGAGCTGGTGGATGGTCCCAACCTGGGCCAGACGCCGCCGCACGATCTCCAACAGGTCGTTGAATTCGCCTGCCAGATCTGTTCGGCGCTCGAACACGCACACGCCAACAAGATAGTTCATCGAGATCTCAAGCCTGCCAACGTTCTGCTATCAGGCGTAACTGTGAAACTCGCCGACCTCGGTCTGGCATTGCCCGCTCGTGGCTCGCGCATTTCACACGCCGGCACGATCGTTGGCACGGCCGCTTACATGGCACCCGAGCAGGCGTTGGGAAAAACTGTTGACGGCCGCGCCGATCTCTACGCGCTGGGCGTAGTTCTCTACGAACTGACCACCGGCCGTGTGCCATTTCCCGGTGACGATCCGCTGGCGACGATCTCGCAACACCTGCACGCGCCTGTGGTGCCGCCGCGCGTGTTGCGACCGGATCTGCCACGTTCGATTGAGACTGTTATTCTCCGGCTCCTGGCGAAAGATCCGGCACAGCGTTTTGCGACGGCTGCCGAAACGGCGACCGCGCTGCGCCACGCAATGGCGGAATCGGCAGAGGCGTTTGAAGAGGAAGCCGGGAGTGCGGTTGCCCTTCTCGACGCTCTCTCTCGCGGCCGTCTGGTTGCGCGCAGCGCTGAGTTGGCGGAAGCGCGCGAGCTTTGGCGCCGGGCGCAGGAAGGCCGCGGTCACTGTCTCTTGTTGAGCGGTGAGCCGGGCTCAGGCAAGACGCGACTCGCGCGCGAAGTGATTGTTCAGGCCACGCTCGATGGCGCTGTGGTGCTGAGCGGCGCATGTTACGAATATGAGGCGGCCACGCCTTACCTGCCCTTCGTTGAGGCAGTTCGCCGCTGGATACGCGAGCAGAAAGACGACGGGAAACTGCGCGAAATGATCGGTGAAAGCGCGCCGCAAATTGCGAAGCTGGCGCCGGAAATTGAAACTCGTCTTGGTCCGTTTCCCGCGAGTCACGAGTTGCCGGCGCATGAAGAGCGTTTGTTATTCTTCGACGCCGTCACCAATCTGTTTGCCAGTTTGGCCAAGCGACAGAGCCTGCTTTTTTATCTGGACGATTTGCACTGGGCCGACAGCGGCACGCTTTGGCTGCTCGGGCATCTCATCCGCAATCTGCGCGAAGAGCGAGTGCTGATTGTTGCTTCTTATCGCGATACGGAACTCGATCGCGCGCACCCGTTGGCGAAAGCGCTGGTCGATTGGAATCGCGAGCGCTTTACAACGCGCATCGTGTTGAAACGTTTCAACGCCGAGGAAACGCGCGCCCAGATTGCCGCGCTGTTAGACGAAAATATCTCCGGAGAGTTTTCCGAAGTGGTCTATCGCGAGACCGAAGGCAATCCTTTCTTCGTGGAAGAGGTGATGAAGGCGCTGATAGAGCAGGGCTCGGTGCGACGCGAAAGCGGACGCTGGAAACGTTGCGAGCTTGCCGATCTGGTAATCCCGCAAAGTGTGAAAGAGGCCATCGGTAATCGTTTGGACCGCGTCAGCGCCGAGTGTAACGAGACACTGCGCGCGGCGGCGGTGCTCGGTAAGACGTTCACGATCGACGAGCTGATGGCCGCCGCCGACGGCCAGAACGAAAATAAACTTCTTGATGCGCTTGACGAAGCAGTCGCCGCGCAGTTGCTTGCCGCCGACGGCCGCGAGGCGTTTGTTTTTACTCACGACAAAATTCGCGAGGTGCTATACGAAGAGTTGAATCCGATTCGCCGGCGTCGCCTGCATCTGCGGACCGCTGAAGGGCTCGAGCGACATCGCGAAAAGGCGCCGGTGGCGGTAGAAACTCTGGCCCATCATTTCATCCATGCGGGCGAGTATGAGCGTGGGCTGACCTACGCGAAGCAGGCGGCTGCCGAGGCGGAGCGTATTTTTGCCTACGATGAAGCGATGGCCGCTTATGGTCGCGCACTGGAATGTGCCGAGGCGCTTGGGTTGCCCGATGAGACATTCGCGCTGGAAGAGGCGATGGGCAAAACCGCGCAACTAGCCGGGGATAGCCTGCGCGCGACCCAGCATTTTGAGCGAGCGCTCGCTCTGGCGCGCGAGCCGCTTGACCGGGCGCGCTTGCAGTGCCAGGCTGCGACCTCGCTCGTCACGGTCGGCGATCAGCGCGGACTCGAATACGTTCGCGAGGCGCTCACGGTGCTCGATCCCCAAAATAATCCGTTTGAGACGGCCCGGGCGTTGGCCATAGAAGGGCGTTTCAATCATCTTGCCGGCCGTCAAGAAGATGCGATCGAGTTGCTGAAGCAGGCGGCAGAGTTGGTAACCGCCGTACCTGAGCCGGAAAATTTAACTGGTTTCGCGGCGACGACAGTTTCAGATATCTACGCCTTTCTCGCCGGCGCTTATCAACATCTGGGACGTTTCATTGACGGCAATGTATGGGCCTGGCGCGCAGTGGAATTTGGCGACACGCATAACGTGCCATTGGCTCAAGCGTTGGGCTACGAGTTCCTGGGTGAAAACACGATGAACGCGGGTGATTGGCAAAAGGCGCTGGGGTATGCAGCGCGCGAGCGCGAAATAGCGGCCAGGCTTCATTCGCGCGAACGTCAGGCCTGGACCTATATAGTCACATCAGTCTCCTACATGACTTCAGGCAATCCGGAGTCGGCAGAGCGCGAGCTGCGAGAGGGCATGGCGCTGGCAGAGTCGATCGGCGAGCAACGCCTCACGCTGCTGCTAAAGGGAAATCTGGCTATTGTGCTGGCTGATCTGGGACACTTTGACGAAGCTTTCCAAACTGCACGGGAGAATTACCAGAGCGCCGAAGCTCTCGGCCTGCTTTACTCGCGCACCGAAGGCCGACGCTGCCTGGCCCATGTTCACTTCAGGCATGGGGATCTGGACGAAACGCTGCGCTTGTGCGACGAGATTCTGGAATTCCTTGGCGAAGGAAAGTCGCGCATTAGTCGCCTGTGGCTGGGACCGCTACATATTGAGGTTCTTCTCGCGTCAGGCCGTCGCGAGGAAGCGAGTCAGCGTTTGGCAGAATACGAAGCACTGGTCAGTGATTGTCAGACGCCGCGTTGTGAACGGGAAGTAGTGCGCCTCAAGAAATTGCTGAACGGCAACTGATGACTTATCGAAACAGCCGATCCGCGAAACCACACGAACCAACACGAATGTCGTTAGCGCCATTTCGTGTGATTTCGTGGATCGTATTACTGTTTGCTGAATGCTGATTGCTGAATAGGAGCCTTACATAAACATGTCGACAGAAACCGCAATGACCGCTGACAGCAAATCAATTACTCCTGAGAGCATCATGCAACTTGGCCTGGGCTTCTGGGGATCGAAGACGCTCTTAAGTGCGATCGAGTTGGGCTTGTTTACTGAGCTCGCGAAGGCGCCTCTGACCGCTGAGGGGTTGACCGCGCGTCTGAAACTCCATCCTCGTAGCGCTCGCGATTTCTTTGATGCGTTAGTTGCGCTCGGCATGCTCGAGCGTGAAGGCGATCTTTATCGCAACACGGCAGCGACGGATATGTTTCTGGACAGCAACAAGCTCTCCTACCTCGGCGGCATGCTTGAGATGGCTAACGAAAGGCTGTATCCGTTTTGGGGTTCGCTGACGGAGGGCTTGCGCACTGGACTACCCCAGAATGAAATTAAAACCGGCGGTGCCGGATTGTTTGAGTCCATCTATGGGAATCCCGAGCGGTTACGACTCTTTCTCGGGGCGATGACCGGTTTGAGCATGGGCGCGTCTCAGGCCATCGCGAAAAAGTTTCCCTGGGGAAACTATCAAAGGGTGGTCGACGTCGGCGGCGCGCAGGGAGGTTTGTTGGTTCAACTCTGTCTGGCCCATCCTCACCTTTCCGGAACCAGCTTTGACCTGGCCGTGGTCGGCCCAGTCTTTGAAGAGTACGTTTCGGCCCATGGATTAAAGGACCGGCTCAGTTTTCGGACCGGCGATTTTTTCAACGAGCCGTTGCCGCCGGCGGATGTGATAACCATGGGCCACATCCTGCACGACTGGAATCTGGATGAAAAACGCATGCTGCTCGGCAAGGCATACCAGGCGCTGCCTGAAGGTGGGGCCTTAATTGTCTTTGAAGCGCTCATTGATGACGAGCGCAGACAAAATACTTTCGGCCTCTTGATGAGCTTGAACATGCTGATCGAGACCCCCGGTGGCTTTGATTACACTGGACGCGATTGTTCTGAGTGGATGCGTGAAGCGGGCTTTCGCGAAACCAGAGTCGAACATCTGGCTGGTCCTGATTCAATGGTCGTCGGGATCAAGTAATTAAACTAGTCCACAGTCTACAGTCCGCAGTCCACAGTCTATTTGGATGAATTGTGTCGGACATTGGACATTGGACAAATGCATTGCCCTAAATGGGTACGTGCCGAACGCAAATAACTCGTACGTTGAGCTCGGCACTTATCTTCACGCTTTTCGGGTGTAACAAACTCCTTGCGATACTGTGACTAATCGGTGATTACTTCCTGGCGTTTGCCCAAGCTCCACCGTTAATCCTCACGTCCTCAGCATTTAAGATTCTCCTCAAAATA
>DASWDX010000404.1:0-3986 GCA_036395055.1 Pyrinomonadaceae bacterium
TGATACGATGTTCCGCTGAAGTGTTGCCCGTTGACCATGGTTTGAGTTGAGCCTTGCGGGTTCTCGCTAGCGGCGTGTTGCCAAGCAAGCTTTTGCGTGCCTGGCGAAGCCAACAGAATTTCAGTAAAGTTGCGATTGAAGATGGGAAGCTCCTGAAGTTGCTTTCCGGTAAAACTAGTAGACACGTCCGCGCGGTCGGTTTTGAGAGTGATATCCAGAGTCTCCGCCGATATTGTCACGATCTCGCTCACAGCCCCCACTTCCAGAGCGACATCGGCAGTGGCTGCAACGTCAGCTCTTACCTCAACCTCCTGAACAGCGGCCTTATACCCCGGTTGCTCAACTTTGACCTGGTACTTACCAGGAATCAGCGATCTCACTTCGTAATTGCCAGATTCGTTCGTGGAGATCGTTTTGGAAATATTCTTGCTGAGGTCAGTAACGGTCACTGTCGCGCCCACTATTGTGGCGCTCTTCTGATCGGTAACCGTGCCCACGATGCTTCCGTAGACTGCTTGAGCACGAGCTTCGGAGGCGAGTCCACCGACCAGCAGCAGACCGACCAAAAATAAAAAGAATTTGTTTCTCAGCGAAGGAGTGAAGACCTGGCTGGCGAGTATTACGTTTTTCATGGGTTGTTCCTCATGTGCCGACGAAAAAGCCGAGATGCGTCTAGAGCTCTTGTTGGGCCAAGAGCGCAAGCTCCGCTAAGTAGGTCAAGTCGCTAGCAAATGTCAGTGCCATGCGACCTGGTGCTGTCTTGTCAGTTCGAGTTTAAGGACCTTCCTTTTGAAAGCCGGGGATACGCTACTTCAAAAGTGGTGTCTGACGGTTTGTTGCCTTAACAAACGAAGTTTTTAATACACTTTCATGGACGTGTCAATAGTTTTCTGGGGCTGTGGGAGAAATATTTAACTGAATGGACGGAGATGCAGCCAATACGACCAGGCCGGAGCGGCAAGTGACCTTGGGAACGCCTGCCTTTCAAGCGGCGAATCCAGCGGCAAACTTGCTCGCGAGCACGAGGCTAAGCGCCCTCTTAAAGTAGGTTTTTCTCCCAATGTCGAAGGCAAGATTCTCGCGGTAGGAAGTTCTCGGCGAACGCTTTGGTCGATGGCTTCGGTAAATGCACCTTCAACCAGCTCCCAGGCGCGCGCAATCTCTCCACTCACGACGACAGCTTCTGGATTGAAGCCAACAACCAGGTTTGAAATTCCCACTCCGAGGCAGAGCGCAGTATCGATTAGCGGACGTAATCTGCGGCGGCATACTGCACGCCACGATCGGAATGATGCATCAGCCACGGTTGAATAGTGCGCGTTTGCAAAGCCATGTCGTATCGAAAGTAGAGTTTGTTTATCTAAGGGGCCGTTTCGAAGTTTTCAGTGCACGTTTCCGGTGGCGAAGGCATCCAGGCTGCTGAGGCAGACGGCGACAAGAAGCGCCAGGAGATAAGCGGCTGCTCCCATCGAAAAGCTGTAAGTAAGACCATAGGTCATCGAAATAATCATTGAGACGGATGACCCGAAAACCGACGCCACGCCATTTGCCGCCCACGCCCACGCGACAAATTCATCACCGTTGCGCCCGATAGCCCGTAGAGCCGTCGGAAACGGAATCCCCATCAACAGACCTAGCGGCGTTATTAACACGACGGCCAACAATATTTTTGGCACCGTCTCCATGCCGAGCGTGAGGTTGATCAAAGGACGCAGCGCAACTGCGTAGAGAAAAAGCACTGCGCACAGAAGAGGAAAGACGCGCATTAGCGTGCTCGAAGCGTTCCACCTGCCCGCGATGAGGCTCCCGACCCCGCTCGCCAGTAGCATCGTGAACAGCACAACTGAGAGGGAGTACACTGGATAGCCCAGGAAGAGGTTGAAGCGCTGTAATAGCACCAGCTCAATTGTGATAAAGCCGAAGCCGAGACAGGAAAAGTAAAGGGTCCAAAGCACCGACCTTGAGCGCTGACGAATGATAGGGGTGTGAGATTGCGACCCCTGATGTTGTTTTCGCCACCTCTTGAGGCGCACAAGCGGCCACAACATCAGCGCGATGGTGCAGAGCGCCGACAGCATCAGCGAGGCGAGCAGAGCTTGCCCGCCCAAAGTCATGGTGCTACTGCCGGTCGGAGATGTAGCCAGTCCCAAACGTTGCGCCAACCACGCCGCGACGGGTACGCGGTCGAAAAAGAATGGCCTATCGTCGTATACAGCGGAGATGTCGTATGGGTAATCGGCGACGAACTGTGCGTAGCGTGAACCGAGCAATTCGTGAAACTCGTTCGGCGCGACGCCACGCTTGAGATCGTCCGGCGCGTAAGTGATGACGAAGTCCATCTCCGTGGCCCACGCTTTTAACCTCGCCAGTTCGTCCTCTGCGAATGGAGAGCGCTTAATCAGAACTGTGCAAAGCACCCCGCCGCCGTCACCCGGATCGTGCGTGCGAACGATGAAGATATGCTGCGACGGTTCAGAGACGTTTTGAAGCTTGAGTGCTTCCACGGTCAGAGTGACAATGCGCAGCGTTTCGGCAGGCGGATTAAAGAACCATCGCGAAAACGCAATCACGCCACCGGGGGAGAGGTGGCGCATATAATCCGCGAAGGCTTCGACCGTGTAAAGATTGCTCTCCGTAAGCGCGTAGGCTCCCGCTGTAGAAGCTGCCCACGTATCTAGCAGGCTCGCCTGAATGAGATCGTAGGGCTCACTTTCGTGACGTAGAAAGCTTCGCCCTTCGTCGTGCACAATTCGTACGCCCGGGTAGTTGTCGTAGAGCCCGCCCGTGAAGTCCTTAAACTGCCCTCTCATTAATTCTATTGTCAGCGGATTTATCTCGACTGCAGTCACTGGACCGCTTCCCATTTGCAGGGCGGTCAGTATGTCGCGTCCGCCACCCGCACCGAGCACTAGCACCTTGCGGTAGCGGCGCATTGAGTAGGGAGCGGCAGTCACGTCATAGCGCAGATGCCGCAAGCGGCTTAGGTCGCCGTCGAAGCGCGTGACCTGTGTTGCCGCATTGGCGTCGTAGCGCAGGTACACTTCCGCGATCTGGAATGAGGGATCGAGCTTCCTGCTCAAACCGCGCGCTTCTGGCCGGTGCGGGTCTCGGAAATCTCGAGTCGCCTTGGATGCCTCTACCTCGACGCGAGAGAAAGAATTCCACTTCAAGGCGAGCATTGGGGGCTGCTGCGAGCCTTTTGTCACGCGAATTTCATAGAAGTTCCAGAACTGGTTGGCGATCGCCGTCAGGAAGAGCATGCCGCTGAGCAACATCGCAGCCGAAGACACTCGTGGCATGTGGCGCCATGAGAAGACGACTGCGGCGAATGCTGCAACGCCAGCGCCGACGAGCACCGCGGTGGGTGCGCCAAGCCAATTAGTCAATGGGATAAACAGCATGCACGCCAGCGCGGCGCCGAGCAGATCAAAGAAGTAGAGGCGGTTTGCCTGCTCGACCCTGTGCTTCAAAATTAGGGCGACCACCAGTCCGCCAGCCAGGAAGGGTACAACACAGAAGAGATAGATCAATCCAAAGCGCAGCAAGTTAACCTTAGTCAGCATCAGCGAAACCGGCAGCCGGAAAGCCACGCCCACGGCGATCACAGTTGACGCGGCAAAGAGCATCGCGGCGAAGCATAGAACAGCCTCGACTTTGCCCGCGAATCGTTTCTGCAACAGGTTGATGAGCAGCCCGCTCGCGCCGAAGCCAAGCATCGCCAGCGAGACCGCCATGAACGAAAGGTGGTAATACAACGTCACCGAGAAGATGCGTGTCAGGAGCAACTCAACCAGCAGAACGGCGAAGCTCATCAGGAAGATGCCGGAGTCGAAACGTGTCAAACGCAATACGCGCATACAAGACTTCGGAGCGATGTTTTGACTTAGTAAATGCCTGTGATGTTCAGAGTTCGGATTGCGTCCGCGGATATTAACATTCCCAGGAGCGTGGGACTAGATTAGTCGGCGGACTGTCCCGATTTCAAG
>DASWDX010000405.1:0-3577 GCA_036395055.1 Pyrinomonadaceae bacterium
TTGAGAAGGCGTGTAATCAAAGGGATGGCGAGCTCCTTCTCTCCGACACGCGTGTAGATCAATGCGAGATAGCAGTTCATCAGGGCACCGTCGACCGCATCTTTCCACTCTGGTTTGAGTTCGACCGCGCGTTGTCCCTCCCTGATCGCGTCGTCTTTTCGCCCCATAAAGCCGTACAACCAACCGAGATTCGCGTGTCGATAGGAGCTTTCCGGCGCCTCTTTCACAGCCGCTTCAAAGGCGGGTCTTGCGAGTTCGAATGCCTTCTGAGCATTCACATTATCGCCCTGTGCAAGATAAATGCAGCCTTCGAAAAAGCTTCTCGGCGTCGCGCCGGCGTTCGTGTATGAGAGCTCATCAAGGGGCAAAGTTTGCAGAACTTTTTTGGCCTCAGAATAATCGCGTTTCAGCATCGCGACGTCCCATCGGCAGGCAGTGACAGCGCCATCGGGATCGTTACTAGCTGGGACGTTATCGAGGAGTGATTTCAGCAATTGGGTGTTTCCCTTCCACCAAAAATCGACGTACCCACTCTGAATTTTCGCAACGATCGACGTCGGAGCCAGCGCGCGCATTCGCTCGGCCCACAACGCCGCTTCTGGCCAGCGGCGCATCGCCGTGTTGATAAAGATGAGTTCGCGGACGGTATTTTGGTTTTGCGGATCTAGCCTGGCAACCCGTTCGTATTCCTCGAGCGCTTGTTCCCACTTATCCTGTCGGCGTTTAATCGCCGCAATCAAACGAGCAATATCTCCGTTGCTCGGCGCTAAACGAGAGGCAATCTCGAATTGCTCGAGGGCCCGATCATAATCCTGGTCCATCCAGTAAATGCACTGGCCGAGCGCAAAGTGCGCTTCCGCCAGGTTCGGTTGGAGGCGAAGCGCAATGTCAGCTTCGGCACGCGCCTTCGTTCTCCAAGCTTCGGTTGGCTCATAAAAATGGAAAACCTCCGCGCAAACGGATGCAAGCCGCGCATGGGCGAGCGCGAAGTTCGGGTCGAGCGCGATCGCCTGCAGGTAAAGTTGCTCTGCAGTCTTGTAATCCTCCAGCAGCGTGTCGGGATTTCGGGAGATTTGATTCGCCCGTAAATAAAACACGTATGCGTCCGGATTCTGCGTGGGCTTGGTCGCTACTCGCGCTTGCTCCTCTGTACTCAGCGTAGCGCGTAGAGCGTCGGCAATTTCACTGGCCAATTCGCCTTGCAATCCCAGCGAATCAGCCAGGGTGCGGTCGTATCGATTCGCCCAAATGTGCCGGTCATTTCGCGCATCGATCAATTGCACATTCACTACGACCCGGTCGCCTTCTCGCCGCACACTTCCCTCCAGGATATTCGCTACGCCAAGCGTTTTACCGATCTGGCGCAGGTTCTGCGCTGCGGCGTCGCGAAACTTCATTACAGACGAACGGCTGATGACTCTGAGGTCTTTGATCTTTGCCAGACTAGTGAGGATGTCATCCTGAACGCCGTCTGCGAAAAATGCATTCTCTTTGTCTGGGCTAAAGTTTTGGAATGGCAATACGGCGATGGTTTTCTCCGTCGTTAGAGAGGTCAGCGCTGCTTGCCTCGAATAAAACCACATGCTGAACCCGACGGCGGCAAGCAAAAGAGCGCCAGCCACGGTCAAGACGGCCCTGCGTCGAGCGGCCGATGGGAAACCACTCACCGCCTGCGCGGCTTGCTCCGATTGCCATTGTTTAAACTTCTCCGGTGATTGCGCGTTCCCAATTTCATCCGTGTAGAGATTTACAATAAAGATCGGAATGCCGTGTTTGACGGCGCATTCGCCCAGATCGTGCAAGTACGGACGCCACTTCCGCGAGTGTGCCAGGTCTTCGGCCACGCGCTTGGATAAGAGAATGTGACCCGCATCGCCGCAATCCATCACCCGTTGTGCAATATTAATTCCAGCGCCTGCAACGTTTGCTCGATCATTTACATCGCGAACTTCATTGATCGGTCCGCTGTGAATCCCCATCCGAAGTTTCGTCTGAGGATATTGCTTTAGCTTCTTACTGATCTCGATTGCGCATTGCACGGGCGCCTCGGGACTGTTGAAGAAAACCAGCGCCATTCCGTCTCCAGCGGGCAGTTGGATCAGGTTGTCTGCGGTCTCTGCAGCGCGAACTTGCTCGGTGCTCCGAACGATCTCAGTCAGGCGTTGTAACAGCTCGCGCTGTTCGTCCAAAAGTAACTTGGAGTAACCGACTAAATCCATGAACAAGACATGGCCGATCTCCAGCCGCACACCCGCCCCAACGCTATTGGACATATTGTTTCAGCCTGCCAAGCAGCTTGTGAGATTCATAACCGCCTTCTGTGTGCCCTGCTACTATGCATCACGCCGTTGCCAATGCCGACACAAATTATCATATTGGGCTGAAGCATGATAACGCGTCGTCAGTCTTTGAAACGCCTGCTCGGAGTTGGAGCGGCGACACTGGTCGCGCCGATGATCAACCGCGGCTGGTTTCAGCTCTTCGCAGAGGACACGACCAAATACTCTGCCCACGCCGTCGATCTGGTTCGGCGCAGCACGATAGTGGATATGCTTAATCCATTCACGCTGCTTGGAGTGCTCGCTCCCTTCAAGGGAGACAAGCGCCCGACTTGGTTCACTAATCCCGAGACGTTCACCGCGGCCGATTTTCAGCGCTTCAAAGATTCAAGAATCGACGTGATGCACATCGGCGTGGGAACGAGTGGACCAAATGCGTACGATCAGGTGATGTGGTTTCTCGGGCTCTGGAATGGATTCATCGCACATCACGCGGAGCACCTTATGCGAGTAGATGACGCACAGAGCATCGACGCCGCGAAGAGCTCCGGCAAAATCGGCATTATTCTGGGACTGCAAAACTCCGAGCATTTTCGCACCCCAGAGGACGTCGATCGTTTCTACCAACTTGGGCAGCGCGTGTCGCTGCTCACGTACAACAGCCGCAACCTAATCGGCAACGGGAGCACAGAGCGGCACGACGACGGCATTAGTGATTTCGGCGTTACGATCATCGACCGCATGAACAAGGTGCGAATGGCCGTCGACGTCGCTCATTGTGGCGACCGGACTACGCTCGATGCATTTGAGATTTCCAAAGTGCCAGTGCTAATCACCCATGCAAATTGTCGCGCGCTCAATCCTGACCAGCCGCGGTGTAAAACCGACGAAGCGATTCGCAAGATGGCAGCCAAAGGGGGAGTGATGGGTATCACTGGCGTCCGCAATTTCGTCTCTCCAAGGGAACCAACGACAATAGAGAACGTTCTCGACCATTATGATCATGTCGCCAAGCTCGTCGGGGTCGAACACGTAGGCGTAGGTAGCGATATTGATCTCGATGGGTACGACGCACTCCCCGAGGATTACAAGAAATGGTTAAGGAGCCTCTACAAGTCTAGTTACGCCTTCCGTGACAAAATGGACACTGATGGCGTGAACCATTACAAGCGCATGTACGATATCACCGAGGGTCTCATTCGCCGCGGCTACTCGGACGCAGATGTCGAACTAATTCTTGGCGGGAATTTCCGCAGAGTGCTGGGACAAATCTGGACCGCTTAAAGCTGACATTGCCA
>DASWDX010000406.1:0-6842 GCA_036395055.1 Pyrinomonadaceae bacterium
AAATCGTGAATAGATGAACACGCGTTCGGAAGTCTATTCACGACTCCTGACTCACCATTCACTTCTTTCACGCAGTACGTAGCTCAAGTAACGAAACCTCGGGCGGGCAGCCAAAACGAACTGGCAAAACTACGGTTCCGAGCCCTCGGGTCACGTAGATCTGGGTTTCGCCCTGGCGGGCCAGGCCTTTGAGTAAACGCCGACGAGGTCGGCCGGACGCGCTGCGCTCTGAGCGCAAACTAACCTGTCCGCCGTGGGTGTGACCACTAAGCACGAGATCGACTCCAGCCCTCGCAGCGCGTCTCAGGATAACGGGATTATGCGCCAGCAACAGCTTAAATTCGTCAACCTGGGAACCGGCCAACGCGAGTGGCAGATCCTCAAGTCCCACCATCGTATCGTCCACTCCCGCGAGCCAGAACGCTGAGCCATTCTTCTCGAAACGCATGCCCTGATTGACGAGTACGGTCATTCCTTCAGCGCGGAAGAGATCGGTGATCAGCGCCGCATCCGTCCAATGGTCATGATTTCCGAGCACAGCATAGACGCCATGTCGCGCGCGCAGTCTCCCGAGCAGTTCCGCGCAAGGTGCAGCGTATTCCCGTTCCTTGGAAATATAATCACCCGTAAGTGCCACTATATCGGGTTGTAAACTATTAGCCGTTGCTACGGCACGCTCGATTTGTCCGCGGCTGGTGAATGGACTGTGGTGAACGTCGGAAAGCTGAACAATACGAAAGCCGTCAAGCTCTCGGGGCAACCGCCGCAGACCAATTCGTTGATGTTCTATCGTAAGCCGGAACGGCTCAGTCAGCGCAGAACGCGCCGCTTCGCTCAAATTGAGGGCCAATGCGCGCAGTGGTGTTTGTGGTCGCCTATTATCGCGAGCCGTGACAATTCTGCGCTCTTTCCATCTGATAGGAGTTGACATGTTTTAGGTTGATTTGCCTCTTAGATGCTGCCAATGCTCGATTCCGCCGGGGATAACTGCCAAACTTAGCCGCTAAAATTTGGCGCATTATAGAAGGGGAACATCGAGGAAGCAAACAAAGCAAACATAAAACTACCGATGTCGCAGATATGTAATAATCGGCCCGTTTCACAACAACGAATGAAAAACCGTTCTCTGGCAGTGCTGGCTGCCGCTTCAGTATTGCTGATAGTTGCACCCGTTGGGGCGGCACCCGAGCAGGGGTCGCCAACGGGTGGTGACGGCCACGGCCTCCAGCCAATGATTCTTATCGGGCTCGCCGTGATGCTGATTGTGGCCAAGCTCGGTGGTGAATTTTTTGAACGGATCGGCCAGCCGGCTGTCTTGGGAGAGTTGCTTGGCGGAATGCTTATTGGCAATCTGGTTTTATTTGGTTTCACAGGCGCTGAGGCATTAAAGACCGACGCAGTAATCGGGGCGATTGCGGAGATCGGTGTAATCATTCTGCTGTTTGAAGTTGGACTGGAATCCGATCTTAAAGAGATGATGGAGGTTGGCTGGTCGTCGTTGCTGGTTGCCGTGTTAGGAGTGATCGCCCCTTTCCTTTTGGGGTGGGGTGTGTCGGCTTACTTCATTCCGGAGGAACCGCGCCTTGCTCATATCTTCATTGGCGCGACTCTTTGTGCGACGAGCGTTGGCATTACGGCGCGCGTTTTCAAAGATTTGGGAAAGATTGCGACCCGCGAGGCCCGCATCATTCTGGGCGCAGCGGTAATCGATGATGTCCTTGGACTCATGATTTTAGCCGTTGTAGCCGGGGCAATCAAAGCAACGGCTACGGGCACCGCTCTTTCAATGATCGGTGTTGGCATTATCACAGCTAAGGCGTTAGCGTTCCTGATTGGTTCAATTGCACTGGGACATTTCATCGTGCCACGTTTGCTTCGCGGCGCCGGACGGCTGGAATCTCGAGGTGTGTTGCTTACGTTGGCAATCTCCTTCTGTCTATTTCTTTCCTGGGCTGCGGCAAAGGTTGAACTCGCTCCAATCGTTGGTGCGTTTGCCGCCGGACTCGTGCTCGATGAAGTTCACTACAAGCCACCGCGCGCGCGCAAAGAGCGGGACCTTCAGGACCTGTTGCAGCCGGTAATCCTGGTGCTCGTACCGATATTCTTCGTTCTGATGGGAATGAGAGTCGACCTCCGATTCTTCGGACGACTTGAGCTGCTTGGCTTTGCCGTGGCCCTTACTTTGGCGGCCATTGTTGGCAAGCAGGTTTGTTCCCTGGGAGTTCTCGAGCGTGGCACGAATCGATTGGCGATTGGATTGGGCATGATCCCACGTGGCGAAGTCGGGTTAATATTTGCCGCTATAGGCGCAACGCTAATGCTTCCCAATTCCAACGGCGCCAGCGAGGCCGTAATTCGTCCGGCGACATTTGGCGCGGTCATAATTATGGTGATCACTACGACCTTGGTAACTCCACCATTACTCAAATGGTCACTGGCACTTGGCGCAAGCGGAAGGCAGAAGTCAGAAGGCACAAGGAAGTAGCAGACTGCAGGAGCAGGTGGCAGGCGTCGTCAGGCCCGGGACAGTGCCGACTGGGTATACGTCACATTAGCGACTACGAGCAAGAAGATGAGCCACTGTTTGTAACGAAGACTGTTAGTTTGCGAAGTGCGTACCAGCAAGGAGTAACCTAAATGGAACAGAAAAGAGATCAGCACAAGGTTGGCGCCAAAACGAAGCCTCGTGGGCAACAAATGGGAACAGCCGGGGCTAAGGATCAAAATCGCGAGGCCATGAAAGAAACGCCAGCCGTGCGTGGTCGTCGTAAATATGCAAATAAGCTGGCCGCGGATAAGTCGGCCCAAAACATCGGTGGCGACGCGGTGACGCCGCGCACGAGCGCCCCTTCTACGCCAGCTATGACAACAGGCGAAGGCAAAGGCGAAAGCGGCGGCGAGAAAGTGTTTAAGGCGCGACTGAATGCGACACGAGTGAAAAAGAAGCATTGATCTATGAGACTACCGGCGACGCTTCATGACGCTTCATAACGAGCCAAAGATTTGCTACCGCGGATAAACGCAGATTTGAACGGATCTGAAAATCCCACATCAGCCGAGCAGCGCCTGAACTTGGAAACATGTTCAAACTGGTTCGCTCTCAAATTTCCCGATCCGCTATTTGCGTTCATTCGCGGCCAGTACTCCCTCAAAGTTTTTGCTTCCTGGCTTGAAGAAGTGCAATAATCCGCTCGCTCCATTAGACAAGCCGGCGCTCGGTTTCTTTCAAATAATCAAAGACGAATAACGCGACGCCACACCGGCGATGCTCGCGCGGAGACGCCTCTATGTTGAAGTTTTCAAAACTCTTAGTACTGATCATTGCCCTGGTAGCCAGTTTCCTGTCTCCGCTTCAGGCGCAGGAAGCTAACAAAGACGTCCTGGGCGCGATGCGCTATCGCTATATTGGCCCAGTGGGAAACCGCGTTACTTCCGTTGTCAGCGTGCCGGGCCAACCAAACACTTACTACGTCGGTGCGGCCTCGGGTGGCATTTTCAAAACTACCGATGGCGCAGTTCATTGGGAGCCGGTGTTTGATGGACAACCCGTTGCCTCCATCGGCTCATTAGCCATTGCGCCTTCTGATTCAAATATCATTTGGGCAGGCACCGGTGAGGCGCACATTCGCAGTCACATCTCCGTCGGCGCCGGCATCTACAAATCCACCGACGGCGGCAAGACGTGGAAATTGATGGGCCTTGAGAAGACCGGACGCATCGGGCGCATCGTTATCGATCCGAAGAATCCCGACGTTGTACTAGTCGCTGCTATGGGCCACAGCTACGGTCCACAACAAGAGCGCGGCATCTTCCGGACGGCGGACGGGGGCAAAACCTGGGAACGCGCGCTGTTTGTCGATGAGAACACCGGCGCATCTGAGATCGTGATGGATCCAGGCAATCCCCGCACTTTGTTTGCCGGTATGTGGCCCCTGGAAATTCACACCTGGGGACGCGAAAGCGGTGGACCCGGCAGCGGGATTTACAAGTCAACCGACGGCGGCGTTACCTGGAAAAGACTCACCGGCCACGGACTGCCCACCCGCACCACCGGAAAGATCGCTATGGCGATCGCAAACTCAAATCCCAATCGCGTCTACGCGCTAATCGAAACCGGAGACGGCGTGCCGGTGAAAGGAATTGAAACAGATCGCGGCAAACTATGGCGTTCGGATGATGGTGGCGAGAACTGGCGCTTGATTAGTTACGACCGCACACTCGGCGGTCGCACTCATTACTACTTCCGCGTCGTCGCTTCGCCTGACAATGAAAACGAAACTTACTTCCTGACCTCCGCCTTCTCCACTTCGCTGGACGGCGGCGAGACCCTACGAACCGGTGTTGGCTTTGGCGGCAGTCCCGGCGGCGACAATCACGACATGTGGATCGATCCTACCAATGCCAACCGCATGGCCGTTGCCAATGATGGCGGGATTTCTATATCAGTCACGCGCGGCCGAACCTGGAATCGCATCCAGCTTCCCATTGCGCAGATGTATCACGTGACCGTCGATAATCGCATTCCCTACTTCGTCTACGGCAACGAGCAGGATGATCCATCTTATCGCGGGCCCAGCAACACACGCGGCGGTGGATTTGGCAGCGGCGCCGGACTAATTCCGCGCAGCGCCTGGCAGCCCGTCGGCGGCGGCGAGAGCGGTTGGGCCACGCCCGATCCGGTTGATGACAACATCATCTGGTCCAGCGCTTCCGGATCAGGCAGCGTCGGCGGCATCGTCGAACGTTTCAACCTGACGACTGGTCAGGGTCGCAACGTCGAAGTTTGGCCGGACCAGAGCAACGGCTCAACGGCGGCTGAGCTGAAGTACCGTTTCGTCTGGACCATGCCGCTGACTATCTCTCCTCACGATCACAATCGGCTTTACGTAGGTAGTCAATATATCCATCAGACCACCGACGGCGGGCAGAGCTGGCAGGTAATCAGTCCCGATCTTACTACCAACGACAAAAGCAAGCAGGGATTCTCAGGCGGACTAACCGGCGACAATATCGGAGTGGAGTATGCGCCGGTGGTGTTTGCTATCGCGGAATCTCCCAAAGAAAACGGATTGATCTGGGCCGGCACAAATGATGGCCTGGTGCAGATCACGCGTGACGGCGGCAAGAACTGGACAAATGTTACGAGGAATATACCGAACCTGCCGCCCTGGGGCACTGTCAGTAACATCGAACCGTCGCACTACGAAGCCGGCGCCGCTTACATCACGGTCGACTTCCACCAGGTGAATAATCGCGATCCGTTTGTGTACAAGACGAGCGATTACGGTAAGAGTTGGAAACCGATCACCAGCGGCATTCCCCACACGATGCTGAGCTACGCACATTGCGTGCGCGAAGATCCTACGAGACCGGGCTTGTTATATTTAGCCACGGAAGGCGGCGTGTTCGTCTCCTTCGACGACGGCACAAACTGGGAACCGTTGCAGTCAAACCTGCCGCACGCCCCGGTTTATTGGCTGGTAGTGCAGGAACACTTTAACGATCTGGTGATCGCCACCTATGGCCGTGGCTTCTGGATACTCGACGATCTTGGTCCGCTACAGCAAATGAACGCGAACGTGCGCGACTCAAATGCGCATCTCTTTACGCCTCGGCCGGTATATCGTTTTCGCAATACAGTGGTGCCGGTATCAGTCGACTCCGATCCAACTGCGGGACAGAATCCACCGTATGGCGCGTCGATAAATTATTACTTGAAATCGGCGCCCAGCAGCGACGTGAAGATCCGTATTGAGGATACAAAGGGACAGACAGTGCGCACGCTGACCGGGACGAAGACTGTTGGCATCAATCGCGTCAACTGGGATCTGCGCGGCGAGCAAACGAAAGAAGTGCGCCTGCGCACCAGTCCCGCTTACGCTCCCGAGGTTCGTACCGGCGCCGAAGGCTGGCGCCTCGCGCCGGAGGGCGGTCGGATGTCGGTGCTGATGCCGCCGGGAACGTACACGGTGAAACTTTTGGTCGGCGGGACCGAGTCAGCCCCGGGTCAAACTCTCACCCAACAGTTAAGCGTCAGGAAAGATCCTAACAGCGAAGGCAAGGAGGAGGACATCAACACACAGGTGGCGATGCTGTTTGAGTTACGCAAGGATTTGGAAAACGCGGCCGACATGGTCAACCAAATAGAAATGATCCGCAGCCAACTCGCGAACATCACCGCATTGCTTGATCCTGGGGCAGCGGGCGCCTCGTCCGGAACGACCGCGCAGCGTGAGACGCAGGCGGCAACACCAGCGTCAGCAGGCGGCGATTACATCGCAATCAAGCGAGCCGCCGACGATCTCGAGAAGAAGCTGATCGACGTTGAAGAGAACTTGATCCAGCGCAAACTCACCGGGCAGGGCCAGGACTCTGTTCGCTGGCCGCCAAAGTTGCTGAGCAAGATCAACTATCTCGCTAACGGAATTGGCGGCTCAGACTTCGCGCCAACCATGCAGCACCGCGAAGTGAAGGCGATGTTTGAAGATCAGCTTGCCACTCATCGCCGGCGTCTGGACGAGATACTCAGCAAGGACCTCGACGCCTTCAATCGTCAGCTGCGGGATCGTGGCATTGGCAACGTGATTACGAAATAGTGAGCGGTGGGCAGTGAGCGGTGGGCAGCGTACACAAAGTCAGAACCGGGAGCGGTAACGACCGGCTACTCGGTTGACTACGAGCCGCGATGTTTCGTTAGGACTCGCGCATTGGACGGTTTGTGTATTGCAGGTTGGGTCCGGTCGCTATCGCTCCCGGTTCAGTATTCGTCGACTCACGTTGCCGGACTGTTTGCTTACGCTGCTTTGGCGGTCGCGTTTTCCAGCGGAAGCGAGATGCAGCGA
>DASWDX010000407.1:0-5402 GCA_036395055.1 Pyrinomonadaceae bacterium
TCCCGAAGATTGAGTTGAAGCAGTCCTTTGCCGGCGTCGATCGTGATTGAATCACCTTCTTCCACGAGTGCGATTGTGCCGCCGACGGCCGCCTCCGGCGCCACGTGGCCTACTACGATTCCGTGACTACCGCCAGAGAAACGTCCGTCGGTGATCAATGCTACCGAGTCGCCCAGACCGGCGCCGATGAGTGCCGAAGTCGGCGCCAGCATTTCGCGCATGCCTGGTCCACCTTTCGGTCCTTCGTAGCGGACTACGACTACGTCGCCGGGCTTGATCTGTCCGCCGAGGACCGCCGCCAGGCAACACTCTTCGGAATCAAATACTCTAGCTGGGCCGGTAAGATTCGGGCTTTCCATTCCGCTGATTTTGGCGACGGCTCCTTCGGTAGCCAGGTTGCCGCGGAGGACTGCAAGGTGGCCCTGGGGAGAGACTGGATCGTTCCATTGACGAATTACATCCTGATCTTTCGATGGCGTGGAACATACTTCCTCGAGCAAGTCAGCGACTGTCTCCCCGCTTATCGTTAAGACATCGCCGTGAAGCAGATCATGGTCCAAGAGCATTTTCATCACTTGCGGAATCCCACCTGCCTTGTGCAAATCAGTAGTGACGTACTTACCAGACGGCTTGAGATCGCAAAGCACTGGCACACGAAGTCGGATCGTTTCGAAGTCATCAAGCGACAAAGGAACGCGGGCGGCATGCGCAATTGCTAACAGATGCAGGACCGCATTGGTGGAGCCGCCGATAGCCATCACCACGGCAATAGCATTCTCGAAAGCGTTCTTCGTCAGAATCTTTCGTGCGTTGAGACTCTGACGAACCGCGGCAGCTAAGACTTGCCCCGACCGAGCAGCGCTTTCACTCTTCTCGATGTCTTCCGCGGCCATCGTTGAAGAGTAAGGCAAGCTTAAACCCATCGCTTCAATCGCCGCAGACATAGTGTTGGCGGTGAACATGCCGCCGCAGGAACCTGCGCCCGGACAGGCGCGGCGCTCGACTTCCAACAGCTCAGTTTCGCTGATCTCGTGAGCGCAGTATTTGCCGACTGCTTCAAAAGCGCTCACGACGGTAAGGTCTTTGCCGTGGTAGTGCCCCGCTTTGATCGTTCCGCCATAGACGACGATTGCTGGAATGTTCAAGCGCGCGATCGCAATCATCGCGCCCGGCATGTTCTTGTCACAGCCACCGACGGCCAGCAGACCATCGACGCTTTGCGCCTGGCAGACTGTCTCTATGGAGTCGGCGATCACCTCACGTGAAACGAGCGAGTACTTCATCCCTTCGGTGCCCATCGAGATACCGTCGCTAACCGTAATAGTGCCGAAGACCTGCGGCATCGTTCCTGCTGCCCGTAGAGATGCGATGGCCCGCGAGGTCAGATCGTTCAAGCCAAGATTGCAGGGAGTGATGGTGCTGTAGCCGTTGGCTACACCAATGATCGCCTTAGTGAAATCCTTATCGCGAAAACCAACTGCGCGCAGCATGGCGCGATTCGGGGTGCGCTCGACGCCTTCGGTAATCGCCCGGCTTCGCCGGTTGTCGCTCATATAGGTTCAGACTCGTTTCAAGGCAATGAAACCGCGAGACTGCGTCCAACCTCAGGTCGCACGAGCGGCATAAACGAGTCTCTGCAGGCACACAGGTCGTCAATGGCCACGTTTCCACCACACAGAATCAGCGCGACATGACTCTCCGGAGAAAACTGTGACTGCAATCGTGTCGCCGCCGCCAGTGTGCATGAAGCAGCGGGTTCAGCCAGCACCTTCGCATGATCCAACAGAACGAACAGCGCTTCTACCGCCTCTTTGTCAGTCACGACGGTAACGCCTTCAAGATATTTTTGGGCGAGCGCAAGAGTTATGTCAGACACGCTTGGCGCACCCAATGTGCGCGCGATCGAGGTAACCGCCTTGAGTTCAACAACCCTTCCGGCAGTCAGAGCGCAAGCCATAGATTCGGCGCCTTCGGTCTCGACTCCCCAGATACGCACACTCGGTTTGAGTGTTCTTAACACGGTCGCGACTCCACCTGCCAAGCCGCCACCACCGATACTGATCACAACATCAGTGACTTCCGGCAAGTCTTCCAAAAGCTCCAAGCCGATAGTGCCCTGCCCGGCAATCACCAGTGGGTCGTCAAAGGGATGAATGTAGGTCCAACCTTCCGCTTCGTAGGCGGGAATCGAGCTGAAGGCCTCCGCCATCGTGGAAGAGAATGATATTTCCGCGCCGTAGCTGCGCGTGCCCCAAACATAATTGCTCGGCGTCAATCGGGGCATCAAGATTAACGCCGCCAAGCCCAACTCGCGCGCGGCGCAAGCGACCGCCTGAGCATGATTGCCGCCGCTGACGGCGACCACGCCGCGTTCGCGCTCACGCCCATTCAGCGAGAGCATTCGATTGAATGCGCCGCGTAGCTTGAAGGCTCCGGTGCGCTGGAACAATTCGAGCTTCAGGTAAAGATTCGTGCCGAGCTCGTCGCTCAAGTGATGGCTGCGTACGAGCGGCGTGCGCCTGACGAAAGGATGGATTCTTCGTCGGGCAGATCGGACCTCGCTGAGAGTGATCAGACCAGTTAAATTCCCAAGGCAGGCGTCCTCCTTACCAGCACCATCGCCAAGCGCGCGCGTTTCCTCTTCGCGTTCATCAAATCACCATTCGCCCAAATCGGGCGGCCATGTCTTCATCTGCGTTTTCGTGCTTTGAGTTCTACCACCTCCGCGCGGGAAGAATGGGGCAAATCTTTTTTGACCGGATGGTCCTGCTCAAGTTTTTCCGCGAGTGAATTGACGACTCTCATGAAAGCGATCGCCGCATGAGAGTGCGCATCCGACCGGGGTCGCACGGCCCAAAGGCTGCGCTCCAGGTTGAGACCTTCAACGGGCACGATCACCAGCTCGCGTCTGGCGGCTTCGCGGCCCACGCACATGAGCGGCACAAATCCCACGCCCACGTCGGTCGCGACCATCTGTTTGATGGTTTCGATGGTGGCGCTCTGGACCTGAATATTCAGCGGCGTCTCATGCGAGCGAAAGAAAGCGACCACCTGTTCGTGCAGAGAGGAGGGCGCCCCTTCAATGATTAATGACTCCTTCTCCAAGTCTTTAACTTTGACATTGCTGCTCAAGGCCAGACGGTGCCGCGGACTGACAATCAGCACCAATTCGTCGCGCATAATCAGCCGAGCTTCGAGATTATGGTCTTCGGGCAAATAAGCCAGCAGGGCCAGATCGAGACGCCGCGCCTGCATCTCCGCGAGCAATTCTTCCGAGTGTCCGCAACTGACTTCGATCTTGATGTCGGGGTATTGTTCATAAAACGCCTGCGTCAGCCGCGGCAAAAGATACACACTGGTGCTCTCGTTGGCCCCGATGCGTACTGCACCGCGACGGAGATGAGCCAGGTCTTGGAGCGCGGCAGTCGTCTCGTTGCGCAAAGCGACTAACCGGGTAGCATAGGAATAGAACAGTTCGCCGGCAGGAGTAAGCTGATAGTCATACCGCTGAGAGCGGTCGAAAAGCTTCGAGCCAATCTCCTCCTCAAGTTTCCTTAGGGCAATGCTGAGGGCCGGCTGCGTGCGACAAACCTTATCGGCGGCCTTATGCACACTGCCCTCTTCAACCACCGCGACGAACATCTCCAGTTGCATTAGTTCCATCGTCTTAAGCCATCACCTCCGCGAACTCATTTACGGGCGTCAGCCAATGCCGGTATCTGTCTTCGCGTCCAGCCGTGGCTGCAAAGAACACGCTCTGAATCTCTTTGGTCACCTCGCCACGCTGTGCGTTCCCAATCTGAGTTCCGTCAACCTCGCGAATGGGTGTGACTTCGGCGGCAGTGCCCGTCAGGAAAGCTTCGTCGGCCTTCAGCAAATCAGTCAGTTGCAGAACTCGAGTCTCGACCCTGTAGCCCAGGTCGCGGGCAATCTCGATCACTGAATCACGAGTGACACCCAGCAGGATTGAATAACGTTCATCATTAGTGAGGATCTTTTCGTCACGCACAATGAAGAGGTTCTCGCCCGAACCTTCGGCTACGTAACCATAGGCATCCAACAGCAACGCTTCATCGAAGCCCCGCGCTACGGCGTCACGCACGGCCAGAATTGAGTTGAGATACTGGCCGCAGGCCTTGGCCGTGGTCGGCATCATTTGCGAATGAAACTTGAGCCATGGTGAGACGGTCACACGAACGCCGCGCTCCAACCCTTCAGCACCCAGATACGGCTCCCACGGCCAAGCAAGAATAGCAACTTCCGTTGAGCAATTGCTCGGATGCAAACCGAGACTGTCGCTGCCAAAGAAACAGATTGGCCGGACATAACAACTCTTGAACTCATTGACACTGATCAAGTTAAGGATGGCTTCAGTCAGTTCCTTCGGCGAAAAAGGAATCTGCAGACCGTAAACTTCGGCGGACGCATAGAGCCGTTCCAGGTGGGCATCGAGACGAAATACTGCTGGGCCGTCAGGTGTCTCATAGCAACGGACGCCTTCAAAGACGCCACTGCCGTAATGCAGCGCGTGCGCTGAGACATGAATTGTCGCGCTGGCCCAAGGCATCAGCTCGCCATTCATCCAAACCCATTCTGTTTGCTCAAATCCCATTCTTTCGTCTCGCTTGTTATACTGCCCAAAGGAATTGATCGGGATCGTGATGGAGAGGTTGATCCGCGCCGTTCCTCCAATCGCTCCTTTCGCCGGCGCAAATATCCAGCGCCAGAGTATCTTCGAGCACCTCGGAAGAGTGTTCGACACCCGGAGGAATTACCAGCATTTGATTCGAACCAACCCTCACTTCGCCGTTAGGGAGACGAAATGACCACATGCCATTTAGGACAACGATGACCTCTTCGTTTGCGTGCCGGTGCGGTTGAGTGATTGCGCCGCGATTCACTTCAACTTGTGCCACGGTGACGTTTTCACCTGCCGCAACTTTTCTGAAATACGCCGGAGCGACCTCTTCCGGCTCCATACTGTTTAGATCGTAGAAACACATCGCACCCTCATTTCAATTCCTGGCCTTATCGACCAGCTTGTTTCCTTTGAGCCAGGGCATCATCTCGCGCAGCCGCGCGCCCACTGTTTCAATCTGATGTTCTTGGCCTTCGGCCTCCAAATGCTTGAACCGGGGCTTGCCGGCTTCGCATTCGGACATCCATTCGTCGGCAAATTTGCCCGATTGAATGTCGTGGAGGATTTGCCGCATCTCTCGCCGCGCGGATCTATTAATGACTCTTGGCCCACGAGTCAGATCGCCATATTCGGCCGTGTTCGAGACCGAATATCGCATGTTGCCGATGCCGCCTTCGTAAACTAGATCGACTATTAATTTCAGTTCGTGCAAACACTCGAAGTAAGCCATCTCCGGCGCATAGCCGGCTTCGACCAGCGTCTC
>DASWDX010000408.1:0-2775 GCA_036395055.1 Pyrinomonadaceae bacterium
TTGCAACCGTGGAATTCCTACTTCGTGAAACAATGCCTCATAACTATCTCGTAAGGCGGGCCGCACACGCTTGCGCTCGGCGGGGGCGTCCCAGTTTGAAGCCGCGGTGACTGTTCCCGTATAAGTTGAAAATCCAATCAGTACCGCCTTGTCTCCGTGTCTTTCGCGTACCAATTGACCAACATTCAACTCGCCACGCTCGCCCATCTCTGTTGCGCGCGCGTCCCCCAAATGAGAGTTGTGTTCCCAAACTACGACTTTGGCCGACTGCCCTTGTTGAGCGAAATGTCGGACAAGAGATTCGAGTGTTTCGGCCATGTGCCGATCGCGTAGATTCCACGAAGGGACTGTCCCCCGAAACATTGAGCGGTAATACTCTTCGGCATTCTTTACCAACCGAGCGTTCTGCTCAGCGAAGAAGAAATCGTCCGCAGCGACTCGGCCATCACGACTCGCATAGTCAGCCGCGTGTCTGCGCAGTTCGAGAAGTTGACGAACAACCTCCTGCTCGCAAGATTCGGTCAGATTAAAGCCGGCAGCGTAACCATACGCCTGGGTGTCTTCGCCGAAATGATCGAAACAAGAATAACGATAGCGCGCTCGCTCGGCCGCGTCGGGATCTACTTTATTCAGGTAGCCAAGCACGGCTTCCATAGAACTGTGCAGGCTGTAAAGATCAAGACCGTAGAAGCCTACTTTGTTCGCATCCTTCGTGAGCCCGTCGTTATGCTCACGCAGCCAGCCGATAAAATCGAGCACATCAGCATTGCGCCACATCCAGGTCGGAAACCGTTTGAACCCTGCAAGTGAATCGATAGCTTCAGCATCTTCGGATGCGCCGCGTACGTAGCGATTGACTCGGTAGGCATCCGGCCAGTCCGCCTCAACAGCCACAGCGGTAAAGTTTTTTTCCTGGATGAGACGCCTGGTGATTTGCGCGCGTGCTCGATAAAACTCGTGAGTACCATGCGAAGCTTCACCCAGCAAAACGAAGCGAGCATCGCCAATCTCCCGGATAAGTGGATCGTAGTCAGAACTTGCGCCGGTGAGAGTGTGCAAATTCTCCCGTATCACTTTTGCTAAATTGGATGTCGTCTTGGCCGACATCATTTTCCTCCTTCCGTTAGTTTGTCGCTGCCTGTCCTCTGCCTCGCAATTGCGTCTGTTTCGGAAGTTTTCTTGCCTTCTCTAACAACTCGCGAACTTCCTCATCCGTGGTTTGTGAGAAGTCCTGGTACCACAAGCCAACGCCCCGAAAAGGCTCTGGCGTAACCGCGCACACGATCTCATCGACCTCCTCGCGAAACTCGTCGCAGGTCTGGGCGGCAGCAACGGGCACCGCAATAACGATGCGCGCCGGAACCTGCTTGCGGAGGGCCGCGGCTGCGGCGCGCATTGTCGAGCCAGTTGCAAGGCCGTCATCAATCAGGATTACCGTGTGCCCCTTCACATCGGGAGGCGGACGGTCGTCGCGGTAAGCTTGCTCGCGACGTTCCAACTCGCGCTGCTCTTCGGCCGCAACCGCATCTATTACTTCGCCGGGGATGTCCAACTGGCTCACCACATCTTCGTTGATGACTCGCACGCCGCCCGTTGCGATCGCTCCCATCGCCAGTTCTTCATAGCCGGGCACACCGAGCTTTCTCACCAGGAACACGTCGAGCGGCGCACCGATTTGTTTTGCTACTTCATAGGCAACGGGTACGCCGCCGCGCGGCAAGGCCAGTACCAGTACGTCTGGGCGATTAGCGTACTGCACCAGCCTTGCTGCCAATTGCTGTCCTGCATCGGTTCGATCCTGGAAGATCACTTTCTACTCCATAATGCCGGTTTGCCTATGCTCCGGCCGCCTTAGTTTTCGCTTGCGGTTGTTGCTCCGCTTGCGTTCCTTCGCCGATTTCAATCCGACGACTTCGTTGTTGTCTTTCAGAAGCCGGCATTGTTATTTCAAGCACGCCATCACGGAAAGTCGCGTTGGCCTGCTCCGCGTTGACGCCGGCGGGCAATGGTATCGCCCGGTAAAAGCTGCCGTAGCTTCTTTCGGAGCGATAATAGCCCTCTTCGTTCTCTTCCCTTTCCTGTTGCCGTTCGCCGCGAATCACGACCGCATCGTTACTCATATCCACGTCGATATCGTCTTTTGATAGACCAGGCAGATCGGCACGTATGGTAAGGTTCCCCTCTCGTTCAAACACTTCGACCTGCGGCAACCATGTCGAAGTTTCCAGATCCGCCAGTGCGCCGGAAACACCAGGCCCAAAGGCGCCGAGACTAAAGTCTCCAAAAAGCCGATCCATTTCGTCACTAAAGCGACGCATCATGGAGAATGGACTAATCGTGTAGGGAGCTGGAGAGTACTGTTCTCGTCGCGCAATGCTCGTTTCCGGCGCCTTCTTCGAAGTAGTCTGCTGACTTCGCGATTCGCTCTTTCGTCCTCGAGTTTCAACTACGTTCTTCCCTTGTCGTTTTGATTGCTTCCCTTTCTGTGCCATGTAAATAACCTCCTTTTGCCCGAAACTACGAGCTACCAGGGACCGCGGCCGATGCGCGATTCCCCGGGCCCTGGGTGAACTTGGAAACTAACTCACCTGCCAGCGGCCGAGGCCGCTGCGGTTGGCTCTGATACTTCCTTGACCACTTCGCCCGCAACGCTTTTCTTCGCGTGCAAGGCGATGTCGGCCAGGGCGACAATGCCACAGCAACAACCGCTCGCATCCACGACCGGCACGCGGCGTATCTGATTCTCCTCCATAATCCGGCTGCACTCTGCCAGCG
>DASWDX010000409.1:0-5707 GCA_036395055.1 Pyrinomonadaceae bacterium
GAAACCCTCTAATCTATTCGTATCTGAGCGCCACCAATGGATCGACTTTCGTGGCGCGACGTGCCGGCAAGTAACAGGCCAGTAGTGCTACGCTCGCAAGCAACAATGTGATTAGCGCCAGGGTCACTGGGTCAGTTGCGCTTACTCCAAACAACAAGCTCGACATCAACCTGGTGAGTGCCATAGCCGAAGCCAGACCGGCGGCAATTCCGATGAACACCTGAATCATTCCCTCCCCGATTACAAGCCGTAAGACATCTCGCCTCTGCGCGCCCAACGCCATGCGCAGTCCAATCTCGTGAGTTCGTTGTGTCACAGCGGTGGCCATCACACCGTAAATTCCTATCGCTGCCAGGACGAGGGCCAGTGCGGCAAACAGGGTAAACAACAGCAACGTAAACTTCGCCCCTGAAAGCGTGCGTTCAAGCAGCTCGTCCATCGTTCTAATGCTAGCGACGGGCTGGTCAGGATCGAGCGCGCCCACTTGTTCTCGGATGGCCGAGGCTAAGGTGTCGGGCCTCGTGCTGGTCTGAACCGCCAGCATGAGGTTGTTGCTCCAACCCTCACGACGGTGTTGAGTCAACGGTGCATATACTAATGACGGCGTTGGTTGATTGAGGCTGCCCCCTTTGACATCCGACACGACGCCGACAATTAGGCGGCGCGGAAAACGATTCACGAGTGTTAACGCCTCGGGTGGGAGCAGGTTCTCCGGAGGGCCCATCCAAAGAGTCTTGCCTATGGGATTTTTGTTGGGGAAAAAGCGGCGCGTCAGGGTTTCATTAATGATAGCCACGGGTTGTGAATTGCTTTGGTCCTCAGTGGCGAACGGTCGGCCTTGCCGCAGAGCTATTCCAAATGTCCGGAAGTAGTCGGAACTCACGAGTGCAAAACGCACCAGCGGAACCTTATCGATCGAATCCGCGGCCTGGCCTTCTACACTCAAAAACTTACCCCAACCTTGTCCCGCACCAAGCGGCAGAACGGTAGCAGCAGTCGCTGACTTGACACCTGGCAATGTCCTGACGCGTTGGAGCAGTTGCTCATAGAAAACTAGTCCTGTCGGGTCGCGCGGATCATCAGCCGTCTTTGGTGTCGGATACTTTGCCTCCGGCAGCGGCACGCGCAGGGTTATCACATTGTGTTCGGTAAATCCCACGTCTACCTGACGCAGCTTAATGAAGCTACGCACCATGAGCCCTGAGGCGACCAGTAGCACCAACGCCAAAGCAACTTCGGCAATCACCAGCAACCGGCGCATGCGACCCTGCCTACGGCTGCCAATTCCGCTGCGGCCTTCATTGAGCGATTCGCGCACTTCAGCTTTTGCAGCTTGCAGCGCCGGCAGTAAACCAAAAATCAAGATCGTTAATAGAGCCAATGCGAATGTAAAAAGGAGTACTCGACTATTCACGCTGATTGGGTTACCGCGGGGCAACGAGGAGGGTAACAATGAGGAAAGCAGACTGATTCCCCAAATCGCCAGCAATGATCCAAGCAGACCCCCAAAAATGCCGAGCGGGAGACTTTCGATTATCACTTGACGCACGATGCGCGCGCGGCTGGCTCCGAGGCTTGCGCGGATCGCCAGTTCTTTCCCACGCGCGGAAGCGCGCGCCAGTAGTAGATTGGCGACATTTACACAGGCGACAAGTAACACAAAGGCCACAGCGCCAAGTAACAGAAGCAACCCTGTGCGCGAATCACCGGCGAGCTGTTCCTGGACGGGAACCACTAACGCGCCCAAGTCGACTTCACCGGGTGTTTCTTCGTACATCGTTTTGGCAATAGCGTTTGCGTCCTGCTGTGCTTGCTGCGCGTTGACGCCTGCCTTGAGCCGGCCCACGATGTTGATGAAATGATTGTTGCGCGTGGCCATATTGTCGTTCGGCGCAAATGAGATTGGTGTCCACAGTTCAACGTCCGGCAGATTGTCAAAAAACGGCAATCCTCGGGGCATTACACCTGTCACGGTGTAACTTTCACCCCCAAGCTTGATCTCTCGGCCGACGATATCGCGGTCGCCCGCGAAGCGTCGCTCCCACAATCCATAACTGAGCAGTACCACATGGTGCCTGCCAAATTGTTCTTCTTCGCTAGCAAACAAACGTCCCAGCGAAGGCGAAATTTTCAGTACTTGAAAGAGATTGGCAGTGATGTAAGCGCCTTGTATGAACTCCGGCGGACTGCCTGCTGAGGAAAGGTTAAAGTCTCCATTATAAAAGGCCGCCAAGCCATCGAAGACTTCATTGCGATCGCGCCAGCCGTTGTAATCGGGCAAGGCGCTTGAAGAGAGAGGCACGCCCTGCGAATTCATGGTGGACCAGAGAAACACCAGCCGGTTGGCTTCTGGGTACGGCAACGGTCGCAGTAGCACCGCATCGACGACGCTAAAGATGGCTGTGTTGGCCCCGATGCCCAGCGCCAAAGTGACCACGGCTATGAGTGCGAAGATCGGGTTCTTCACCAGCATTCGCAAGCCAAAGCGTAAATCCTGCAATAGTGAATTCATTACTTCTCCCTATCTTTCTACAGTCCCTTAAGTCCTATTGGTCCTATAGTCCTTCCCTTCACTCGTAACGCAGCGCCACCAGCGGATCGACTTTCGTTGCTCTTCGGCTGGGTATGTAGCAGGCAACCAACGCCACCGCCGTAAGCAACACCGCGATCGTGGCGAACGTCGCCGGATCGGTTGGTTCCACGCCAAAGAGCATGCTCGTCATCAATCGGGTAAGAAGGAAAGCGCCGACCAAACCGCATGCAACTCCAATCATTGCCAACATCATTCCCTGACCGATCACCATCCGGAACACATCCCGAGATTGCGCACCGACTGCCACACGAATACCAATCTCGTGTGTGCGCTGCGCGACGGTGTATGACATCACTCCGTAAATACCAACCATCGCCAGCACGAGTGCGACCAACGCAAATCCCGTCAGCAGGATCAGGTTGAATCGTCGCCCCGACTTGGAGTTTGCCAGAAGCTGTTGCATGGTCTTCGCGTCATCGATAGGCAGGTCCTTATCGATTATTTGAATCTCAGTCTTCACCGCACCTGTCAGACTCAAGGGCTCATTAGCCGTGCGAACGACAACGGTCATGGATGACGCAGGCACTTGAAGATATGGAAAGTAAATTTCCGGCTTCACGCCTATGTCCTGGCCCAGTTGTTTCACGTCTCCGGTTACACCGACGATGGAAATCCACGATTCCGTATCGGTGAATTTAATTCGCTTACCTATCGGGTCTTGGTTGGGGAAATAAGTGCGAGCTAGATCGTTGTTAATGATCGCCGCCTCGGAAGCATCTTTGTTATCTCTGTCAGAAAAGTCGCGCCCCTTGAGCAGGGGAACACCGAGCGTATGGAAGTAACCCGCGCTGACGCTGCTCATATTGATGATCAGTTCTTTCCCAGCTTCCGGTTCCGGGTGTCCTTCTATGCGAAAGTCGGAACCGTTAACGGATAGTGTCAGAGGCAGTGACGTGGTTGCGCCGGCGGATTGAACACCGCTTACCGACTGAAGCCGCGTAAGCGCCTCTTGAAAAAAACTGGCCTGCTGACGTTCCTCCGGATACCTCGACTCCGGAAGCGTGAGGTTCACAGCTAGAACATTCTCCGGATTGAACCCGAGATTCGCCTGCTGAAGTCTGATGAAGCTCTTGATCATCAGGCCGGCTCCGACAAGCAGCACCAGCGACAGCGCCACTTCAAGCGCAACCAGAACACCGAGAGTGCGTTTGCTGGCGGCGCTTCCCATTGATCCTCTCGAACCTTCTTTGAGCGCTTCATTCAGATCCGGTTTTGCCGCACGCATTCCCGGAACCAATCCAAAGACAATGCCGGTCACGATCGAAACCGCGATCGTGAAGAGAAACACTCGAGCGTCGACTCCGACTTCGTTCAATCGGGGAATGTTGTCCGGCTCGAGCGCCATGAGCGCATCTGTGCCCCAGAGCGCAAGCAGAAATCCAATGCCACCGCCCGCCAGCGAAAGCATCAGGCTTTCAGTAAGCAGGAGGCGCAACACGCGCAGCCGGCTGGCGCCCAGCGCAGTGCGAATCGCGATCTCTTTTTTCCTTGAGGCCGCCCGCGCAAGCAAAAGGTTTGCGATGTTTGCGCAAGCGATCAGCAGCAGAAAGGCGACTGCTCCAAACAACACCAATAATCCCGGCCGAATTTCTTTAACCGTCTGCTCTTGCGTTGGGACCAGGCTGATGCCGATGCCGGTGTTGCCGTCCGGGTACTGCTTTTCAAGACGGCGTTCGATCGTGGTCATCTCAGCTCGCGCCTGATCAATTGTCACGCCAGGTTTGAGCCGGCCTATGGCAAAGAATGAATAATTGCCACGCTCTGTTTCTCTACCGCTGGCCGCCAGCGGAACATAAAGGTCGATGGGATCATTCAATACTTTTCCCATGTAACCGAAGCCCACGGGGAACTGAGAGTTAGAAGCCATAACGCCCACGACCGTGTAGCTTTGATTATTGAGCGTCAGCCACTTACCCACGATTCCGGGATCAGAACCAAAGCGACTTTGCCAGAGAGCGTGGCCCAGGATGACCACATGATTGGCGCCTTCCTTATCTTCTTCAGGCAGGAATGAGCGTCCGATCACAGGCGTTGCGCCGATGAGCGGAAAGAGATTGGCTGACGATCTGACTGTACCGAGGCGTGCCGGTTCGCCTGTTCCGGTGAGGTTCAGATTCGTAAATGTATATGCTGAGATTTGTTCGAAGGTCTGGTTTTGATCTACCCAGTCGCGGACGTTCGCAAGCGACACCGGCATCTGATACATGCCGCGCTCCGGGCTTTCTTCCCAGATGGTTACGAGGCGAGCGGGATCACGGTATGGAAGCGGACGAAGGAGCACGGCATTGATCACGCTGAACATTGCCGTGTTCGCGCCGATGCCTAAAGCGAGCGTGATTACTGCGATGGCGGTGAAGCCGGGATGCTTCAGCAGGCTTCTGATTCCATAGCCAAGATCTTTAAATAGTATTTCCATGACTGATCTCCCCTGTCTCCCTTTTCAAAAGAGCCGAGCTATAGCGCTAATAAGGCCTATAACTCCCGCTACTCGTACCGCAGCGCAACCAGCGGATCGACTCTCGTTGCGCGGCGCGCCGGCACGTAACAAGCGACGAATGCGACCAGCATCAGTAAACCCGCAACCGCAACGAAGGTCATCGGGTCTTTCGCCGTAACGCCAAATAGCAGCGTGGACATCACTCGTGTAAGACCGATTGCTCCCAGCAGCCCAAGCCCCACGCCAACCGCTACCAAAGTCATTCCCTGACGAACGACTAAGCTCAAAACATCGAGTTGCCGCGCCCCCAGCGCCAGCCGGATGCCGATTTCCTGCGTACGTCGAGTGACGGCGTATGACATCACGCCGTAGATGCCCAGGACCGCCAGCAACAAAGCCAGCAGAGCAAAGGAACCCAGCAGCCAGAGGTTGAAGCGGTCGGACTGCAAAGCAGTCGCTCGCAGGTCATCCATTGTTCTGACCTTCGTAATCGTCACCATGCGATCTGCTCTTCGCGTTTCATTTACGATGGCGCTGCCCATGGTGGCCGGATCGCCCGCCGTTTTCACCACCAGATTCATCTGCGACAGCGGTGGGTCGGCGGTGTTGACGTAGGGATAAAACATCTCTTCCCAAATCCGGTTATCCACGCCCGGCTGAATGTGGTTGGCAACGAC
>DASWDX010000410.1:0-5450 GCA_036395055.1 Pyrinomonadaceae bacterium
AATGCCTGGAACAAATTTGTCCCAAAACCAATTTACACGCCGCCGCATCCGCAGATGTGGAACGAAACACAGTGGCCGCGTGAGTATCCGCTGTCGATGCACGAGATGTCTTTTCTGCTGCCGCACTTTTTAAAGGACGGGCGCGGTCGATTGGAAGTCTATTTCACCCGCGTTTACAACCCGGTCTGGACCAATCCCGACGGCTTCTCGTGGATTGAAATGTTAACTGATCCGGACCTGGTCGGTTGCTATGTGGCACTGACACCGACGTGGAATGAGACTTCATATTTCGCCGATTACGTTTTGCCGATGGGCCATGGTTCGGAACGTCACGACATCCATTCGTATGAGACGCACGATTCGCAGTGGCTCGGATTTCGCCAGCCAGTGATGAAAGCGGACCGGCAGCGCGAAGGCGAAACGATTGGAGATACACGCGACGTGAATCCCGGCCAAGTTTGGGAGGAGAATGAGTTCTGGCTGGAACTCACCTGGCGGATAGACCCCAACGGGGATTTGGGAATTCGCCAATACGCCGAGTCAAAAAAGAATCCGGGAACGCGGCTTAGCGTTGATGAATACTACGCGTGGATTTTCGATAACTCGGTTCCGGGTTTGCCAGAGAAGGCCACGGTCGAGGGTTTAACTCCTCTTGAATTCATGCGACGCTATGGCGCTTTTGAAGTGAAACAAAAGGTCGGAGCAATTTACGATGAACCCGTTGCCCAAAACGAACTCGAAGACATTCGCGAGGATGCTCTTGGCCGTGTATTCACTCGCGCCGCCAAACCCGCGTCGCCCAATGTTGTTCCCGTTCCCAGCCCCGATGGCGACGACGATGGCCGGCGATTTGTAGGGGTAAGAGTTGATAATGAAATCAAGCGCGGCTTTCCGACGCCGAGCGGCAGGCTGGAATTCTATTCGCGCACCTTGTCTAAATGGGGCTGGCCCGAGTTTTCGATTCCAACTTACATTAAGAGTCATGTTCATCCCGACAATCTCGGGCCGGATCAGACGATACTGATTTCCACCTTTCGTCTGCCCGTACAGATTCATACGCGCAGTGCCAATGCCAAGTGGCTCGATGAAATCGCGCATACGAATCCGCTTTGGATTCATACGAACCATGCGGCAAAACTCGCCGTGCGTACCGGCGATCTGTTGCGTGTGGAAACTGAAATCGGTTACTACGTGGTGCGCGCCTGGGTAACGGAAGGGATTCGGCCGGGCATCGTTGCCTGTAGTCATCACATGGGCCGCTGGAAATTGAGCGAGCAGGGGTCCCAGGGACAACGCCAGTTGATGGCCACCGTGAAGCTCGATCATGAGGGAAGCGAGTGGGGATTGAAACGAGAGAAAGGCGCCGAGCCTTATGAGTCAGGTGACGCCGACACACTGCGTATTTGGTGGAGCGACGTCGGCGTGCACCAGAATATGACCTTTCCAGTTCATCCCGATCCGATTTCCGGGATGCACTGCTGGCACCAGGCGGTGCGGGTCAAGCGCGCCGAGCCCGGCGATAACACTGGCGATGTATTTGTCGACACGCAGAAGTCGCGCGAGGTTTATAGGAAGTGGCTCGCGATGACGCGACCGGCAGATAGGTTTTCGCCGGACGGCACCCGCCGCCCTTATTGGATGCTGCGGCCGTTGAAGCCGGCACGACAGTTTTATAAATTGCCAGAGCAGAAGGACGACTTAGTCGGTGTTAAATAGAGTCTACTCCTCGCGAACCCAGCGAACTGCAGTAGCGTGCAGTCAAGAAGGCGGGCTTGCCGCCCTGGTTGATTAGAGAGGACATCCAGCATGACGAAGAGCGGGGGCAAGCCCACCTTCACAACCTGGAGATAGCGAACTTGAGAGGTAGTTTCTGGAGGATATGTACTTCAAACAATTCTATCTAGGTTGTCTGGCGCACGCTTCTTACCTGATCGGTTCTGAAGGTGAAGCGGCGGTTGTCGATCCGCAGCGCGACGTGGATCAGTACCTCGAAGAGGCCGCGGCTCAGAATCTCAAAATCAAATATGTGATCGAGACACACCTCCACGCTGATTTTGTGAGTGGTCATCGCGAACTAGCCGAACGAACCGGCGCGGAAATCGTTTTTGGAGCACAAGCCGGCGCCGCATTTCCGCATCGTGCGGTGTGCGACGGCGACGAAATTCGTATTGGCAAAGTAGTCTTGCGCATCATGGAGACGCCCGGCCACACGCCGGAAAGTATCTCCGTGCTCGTCATCGATTTGGAGGTTTCAAATCAACCTCAGAAAGTCTTGACCGGCGACACGCTCTTTGTTGGCGATGTTGGCCGGCCCGATCTGGCGGGAGGCAAGGGTTTCACACCGCGCATGATGGCGGCGATGATGTATGACACGCTGCACGACAAAATCTTGAAGCTTGCGGACGAGATCGAAGTCTTTCCTGCGCATGGCGCCGGCTCGATGTGTGGGCGAAACATGTCGCAGGAAACTTTTTCAACTATCGGCGCGCAGCGAAAGTCGAACTATGCGCTGCAACCGATGGCGAAAGATGAATTTGTGCGGATGATGACCATTGATCTTCCGGAAGCGCCCCCTTACTTTCCTAAGGATGCTGAGATTAACCGTACCGGAGCGGCCGCGCTGATCGACGTTTCGCGGCTCGCCGCTCTGGGGCCGCGTGATGTAGCGAAACTTGCAGCAGAGGGTCACCTGATCCTTGATGTTCGTACCGCCGCGGAGTTTGGGGCGGGACACTTGCCCGGTGCAATCAATATTGGTCTGAGCGGGCAGTTTGCAATCTGGGCCGGAACATTGATCCCGATGGCAACTCCGATCGTGATCGTTGCAGAATCGGAAGCGAAAGCCGCAGAGGCCGTCACGAGGCTCGCGCGAGTGGGCATTGAAAGCGTGAAAGGATATCTGGCCGGCGGCATCGGAGCCTGGCACGATGCCGGATTAGAACTCGCGAACGTGCCGCAGATAACGGTTGACGAACTAAACGAACTTCTCCGCGAGGATCCCACCTTGCCGATACTCGACGTACGGCGACTGCCCGAGTATGAGAGTGGACACGTGCCGCGGGCGCTGCACGCGCCGCTTTTGAATTTGCAGCAGAATGTTCCAAATCTCACGCTGGATCCCACAAAAGCCACTGCCGTGATCTGCGCCGGCGGGTACCGCTCGAGCGCCGCCACCAGCATCCTCAAGCAGCATGGCTTTTCGAATCTCCTGAACATCACCGGCGGCACGAGCGCCTGGATCGCCGCAGGTTATCCAGTGGAAGCAGTGAAAAGTGAAGAGTGAAAAGTAAAAAGGCGATGAGTAGTATTGCCTGTATTGCCTGAAAAATCGCTTACTCTTCACTTTTTACTCTTTACGCTTCACTGCTTTTTACTTTTACGATTTACTATTTACGATTTACTCGTTTTGCATCCCTTTACCTTCAAACTCCTGATCAGTTTCGCGATCGTCGTCATCGCCACTATTCACGGCTATGGAGCAGCGTGGCTGGCGATCTGGATGCTGTTTCATCCTTACAAGCCGGTAAAGCTCTTTGGCATAACCGTCTGGCCGCAGGGAATGATTCCGCGACACCGAATGAAGCTGGCCGAGTCGATCGGCAACGCGGTCGGCAACGAACTTGTTTCGCAGGACACGGTGTTTGATGCGTTGTTTGAAACGAGTTTTTTCCACAGCAAGGTCGAAGATTTCGTCGGCACCTATACAAATGAACTGCTGTCGCGGGTATACCCTTCGTTCATTGATGCCCTGCCATCGCAGGCACGCGCGCCGATTCTGGACACTATCTCCGCGTTGCAGTATCGCCTGGCGGAATACATCGCCGCGATGTTGAAGAGCGAAGTGACTGCCGCAGCGATAGAGTCTTTCGTCGATAGGCAGCTTGACGAATTGATGGCGCGCCGCGTGGGCGAGACGCTCAGCGAAGATCAATTCGACAAGATTCTGGAGTTTATTCAGGAGCGCCTGGAACGTTTGGTCACTGAAGAAGTCTTTGAACGAAGAATCGGTGACTTTGTTTCCGGCCGTCTGGACGATCTGGCCCACAGCAATGCGACGCTGGCTGAAACTTTTACGCCTGAGACTGTCGCCTTCATCAAGGAGCGTATCGATAGTCAGGTGCCGCCAATCGTGCAACACCTGGCAGACATTGCCACCAGCCAGAACACTCGCAAACAAATAGGCGCGCTCATCAAGCGCGAGGTCGACGATTACTACGAGCAACTTTCGCTCATCAAGAAAATCTTCATCTCGCGGGAGCGCATTCATCGCGAGGTTGATGAGCTTGTAAATAAGACGCTGCCGCGTCGCATCGAGGAATACTTGCGCGGACCGGCATTCGAGCAGGAAGCGGAGGCCTTTCTGAATGCGACAATCGATAACGTGCTGGCGCGGCCGCTAAACGTGCTGGTGGGACAGATCGAGTCGGATAAGTTTGACTCGATAAAGCGCGAGATAACTGATCGTATCCTGGAGCTGGCCAAAAGTGAGGAGTTGTCGGCGTCGGTTTCTACCTATGTGCGTGAAGCAGTTGAGCGACTTCGTCCACAAACACTTGGTTCGGCTTTACAACATCTCGATCCTGATTCGATTCAGCGTGCCAAACACTTTCTGTCCAAGAGTCTGCTCGGACTCTTGTCACGAGACGACACCGCACGGACGATTAACCTGATTCTGAGTTCACAAATCGAAAGATTGTTGATCGCGCCGATTGGCCGTCTCGGCGATCACGTCTCGCGGCATTCGCTGGAGCGAGCCAGCAAGGCTCTGGTTGTGAGAATAACGGCCGCCGCGCGGGAACGGCTGCCTACTGCGATTGCTGAGTTTGACGTAGGCGGGCTGGTGCGCAAGAAAGTTTCGGATTATCCGATGGAAAAACTCGAGGCGCTGGTTCTGTCAGTTGCCAGTCATCACTTAAAGACAATTGAACTCTTCGGCGCTTTGATTGGTTTCTTCATAGGTGTCGGACAGGCAGTCTATTTTTGGCTTACCTACCTTCCGGGCCGCTAGCAACGCCGAGCAAAGACGCCTGCAACAAGGGTCGACGAATACAGAACCGGGAGCGATAGCGACCGGACGCGCGGTTCAATACGAACACCTGTTGCCAAAAAAACCTCGTCCATCGCTTCTGTGAGTACCGCTGCTTGAAGCCGGTCGCTATCGCTCCCGGTTCCGTATTTGTTGGGCGCACCAGACAAAGGGCGGCGCATCGCGAGATGCACCGCCCAATCGGATTCAAAGTTCCCGGTAGAGAGCCGAGGTTTAATTTCCCGGCGACATCAGCTCGGCTGATTGCGCTGATTTGGGATCGAATGGAGTGGCGAGAAACTTCTTAGCTACTGACAGGGCGTTGTCGTAGTTGATTCCTGACTGCACTGCTTTGTTGTATTCAGAGACAGCGCGGTTGCGCTCGCCTTTGGCGTCGTAAGCGTTGCCCTTTTTGATATGCGCC
>DASWDX010000411.1:0-3912 GCA_036395055.1 Pyrinomonadaceae bacterium
TTGAAGCGCAGTTTGGTTTCCCAGATTCTTGCGCGCTTGACAGCCACAGGCCAACTCAAGGCCATCGGTCCGCTGGCCAATCGGGAAGGTTGCGTCAACACCATCGCGACTTTGATCGGCGAAATTGAACGGGCCGCAAAGTCTCCGGCGGATCTTGCCCAAATAATCGCGGCACGTACCAGCGATCTCACGCCCGAATCAAGCAAGACCCCACGGGCCCGGGAACGCGGTGCCCATTCACAGATTGATTTCGATCAGGAAGTGGCGCTGATCTATGCGACCTACTCGGATGTACTGAATCGTCATCAGCTTACCGAACAAGACGCGGATCAATTGCGTGCGCTGGCGATTCTTGGCGGTGAACTTGAGGGGCAGGCGTTACAACTTCCCTGGCTTGCCGATGTGCAACTGCTGGTGCTTGACGGCTTCTTCGATTTCACGCCGGTCCAGGGAGAGATTTTGCAGCGGCTGATCCCGCAGATTCCGGAAGTTGTCGTTAATCTCAATCACGACGAGCGTAATCAGGAGATCTTTGTTCCGTTTCAGGAGACCATCGATCGTCTTTCGGCCATGATGCCTTTTGTCGAAAAGCGGAGCGCAGAGGAGATTGTTCCAACCCTGGGAGCGTTGTCGGAGCTGCGCGAAAATCTTTTCAACCCTAATCTGTCCCACAATATTGAGTTCGTATCTGATAGCTTACTGCGAAAGCCACCCGCTTACGCAGGTGGTTCTGACATTCCGTTTGTCGCGGACGATAGTGCCGAGACAGTTCACAATTCATCACCGTTCGAGCAATCCGAGATCAGGTATTTCGAATGTGGCGATCGTGAGACTGAAATTCGAGCCCTCTCGAAAGAGATCAAACGATTGGTCTTGCGCGAAGGTTATGACCTTGCGGAGATTGCGCTGGTCGTTCGTCAACGGGCTTCTTACGCGGAGGCTATCGCACGCGTCATGCGCGAAGAATCGTTGCCATGCAACCTCGAATCGCGCATAGAGGCGAATGACATTCCCGCCAACCGCGCCGCCCTCAAGCTTTTCGCCATCCTGGAAAATCTCTCTCGCGAGGAAACCAAGCCAAGAATTTCGGAGCTCGCGGATCTAATTAAGTCGGAATACTTCCGGCTCAACGAAAAAGATATCAGCCGGCTGTCGTCGCGGTTCGACGCAGAGTTTGCGGATCTTTTGCAGGAAAGCGCGCAGTTGCCTAATGCTGAAAGAATAGTGCAGCTAAAGAAGCGTTACCGCATCGGGGTCTGGGACGCTGATGCGCTCGAAAACGCGTTCGCCTATGTCGGCAGCGAACTGCGCGCGAGTGACTGGTTGACGCGGGCCCGAAAGCTAATCAAAGAACTTCCGGGGGCCAAAGCGACCAGGGAACTGCTGAACATCGATTCCGGCGAACCGGCGCGCGATCCCGACGAAGCCGACCAAATTGAAAACGCCGAGACGGCTAAGGTTGAATCAGCCGACGTCGAACGGAAACGGCGGCCATCGCGTGACATCCATCCCGCCACTCTGGCATGGACGTCGCTCGTCATTCAAGCCTTCACTGAAAAGATAGAGACAGTGGATAGCGAAGGCACGCCCATACGTTTGCGTCAGGCTTTGATGAAGTTGCTCGATGAATTTAGTTTTCGCGATCAGATTGCCAGGCCGATAAAAAGCGTGGTTGAAGATGAAGAACTGCCGCAGGCGATGCTCAACTACAACAGCCTGGAAGCGTTGCGACGTGCGTTGGTCGCTGCCATCAGGAGTATTGAGATCGCGGCGAACATCATGTCAGAAACGCCTGCGTTAGCGGGTGGATTGCGAGCGAAGGCTCACTCGCTAACACCCGCGGGTCCGACAAGCCCTACAACGACTCTCGCGACCTTCCTCGAAGAGGTGCGGCGTTCGCTCAGTTCCCAGTCGGTAGTTTTTGGCCCCGCGGATCGCAGTGGGTTGCGTGTCCTCGAAGCAACCGACGTGCGTGGCCTGCGTTTTCGCGTGGTATTTATCGCGGGATTGGTCGAAGGCGGATTTCCCTTGCGTGCTTCGCGCGACTGGATTTATCCGCACGAGGAACGGGAGCGATTGAAGCGTTATGGGTTAACGCTTGAAGACATTTCGCCGGCAACGCTGCTGAAAGAGGAACACTATTTTTATCAAGCGGCCTGCCGCGCCACGGAGCGCCTTTATCTGAGCCGGCCGCTCCAGTTGGCCGACGATTCCGAAACGGTGGCTTCCTATTACCTTGATGAACTGAGACGCGCGGTTTCGCCATTCAGGATTGAAGCGGAGACTATCCGGCGCGATTACGAAGGCAACAGTCTCGACAAGGTTTCGACTGCCAGCGAACTGGATGTGGCATTGGTGCGGCAGCAGGAGAGACACTCGCATCGTGGAGAAAAACGTGAGCTGCTGCCGCAACCTCGTATTAAGCGACTGTTAACGCTGGCGCGTAACGATGGTCATCTGAGCAGTTCAGCCTTGCGCCGCATCGAGATCGAGCGCGAGCGGGCAGGCTTGCGCTTCGGAGCATACGACGGTGAAATTACTGATCCGCATTTGCTCGCCCTGCTGAAGAAAAGATTCGGCGCCGACTTCGTTCACAGCGCCAGCGGTCTGAGCGTCTATGGCAACTGCGCCTATCGTTTCTTTGGTCAACGTGTCCTAAGGCTCGAGCCACGCGGAGAAGCGGCACTCGATCTACAAGCGATAGATGCGGGCAAACTGCTGCACGACATCCTACGCCGGTTCTTTGAGCACCACCGTCGTCAGTGGTTACCCGAACTCGATCGCGAAGCACTCCAACAGGAGCTGAGAAAACTGGCGGACAAAGTGTTCGACGAACACGAGCGGGTAGTGCCGCCGCTCAATAAGCAGATATGGAAGATTGACCGTGAAATTCGCAAGATTCTGTTGGATCAAGTTTTGTTGTATGAACTTGAAATTCAGGAGCAGGCTGCTGATGCGGGAATTGTGCCTGCTTACTTCGAAGTTGCCTTCGGCGGCATGAAATCTGCAGCCCGCGATCCTGACTCAACAAACGAGCCGCTGCATCTCACTCGCTCCACGTTTGTCGGCGAAGAAACGATTAAGGTCAGCGGCCAAATCGATCGCGTTGATGTCGCCAGTGATAACACCCTGATTGCCTACGACTACAAATTGTCGACGGGTTCAACTAAAGACGACATTAAGTCAGGTCGCAGTCTGCAGCTGCCAATTTATCTGGAAGCACTGGAACGTTTGTTACTTCCACGCCATCCGATCGCCGGCGGTGGCTACTACGTGATACGCGGCGGCAACGAGCGGCGGAACAAGGGGCTTCATCGCGCCAGCGCTCTCCAATATTCAAAAATTCATCCCAAGGCGAATAGTGTGCTCTCAGATGATGAGTGGCAGCAGATACGCGCCGACGTCATCGCGAAGATTTGGGATTTTCTCGATCACATGCGCGCCGGTGAGTTTGGCGTTAATCCATCTGAGAAAGAGAAGACGTGCCGGTTTTGCGACTTCGCGGCCGTCTGTCGTTACGATCGTTATCGGATTGACAGGAAGAGATTGTCCGCAGATTACGCCGATTCCACAGATTAGGTCGGTACCGCCTGCGGTAGCGGGCGGGTAAACGATGGGGGAACCCACCCGCTACCGCAGGTGGTACTGACATCTGCGTAAGCTGCGGATCGATCTTCGACCAATGTCTTTACAGAGCCAAAAACGCGAATTGTTACCTGAGCAGGCAGCAGCCGCATACGAGATCAAGAAACACATCTCGGTAACGGCCGGACCGGGTTCCGGAAAGACGACGGTGCTCGTCGAGCGTTACCTGCACATCCTCCGCGAACACCAGCTCAACATCGATCAGATTGTCGCCATCACTTTTACCAATCGCGCCGCCAATGAGATGCGCGAGCGGCTTAGAGAACA
>DASWDX010000412.1:0-2933 GCA_036395055.1 Pyrinomonadaceae bacterium
GCTTTCATAATGCCAATCTCGCGGGTGCGCTCGAGTATCGACATGATCATCGTGTTGGCTATGCCGAATGAAGCTACGAGCAGCGAAATCCCGCCGAGCAATCCGAGCACCGAATCGATGATCAGGAAGACCGTGCGAAACTGCTCCAGCTGATCGACGATTGAGAAACTACTAAAGCCCAGCTCTTTTAGGCGGTTGCGCACTGCGGTCAACGCAACTGGATCGTTAACTCTTACGACCGCCGAATCGTAACCTTCACTTTCGGATGTGCCCAATGAACCGCTTTCACGCGCCAGCGCCAACGCCACTTGACTCATTGGCCCGCGATGCTCCATTGACCATTCATGCGCCGCCGCCAGCGGAATGTAAATGCGCGCGTCGGGAAACAAGCCACGCAAGCCTCCCTGGCCGGCTCCTTCTTTCACTTCAGGATTCAAGACACCAACGATGCGAAATGTCTTTACCGCTAAGCCATCATTGCCCGCTTCCGTTGACTCATTATCTTCCAGCGGTAGCCCAAAGAAACTTGGCAGGTCTTCTTCAGAGTTCTTCTCGGTCGAGGATGGCGTGGAGGATTGCCTGGAAGATTCATTGGACGCCGCTAGAAACTCGATAGTCTTACCGATCGCGTCCTCAGGTTTCTCAAAACCAAAGTCTCGCGCAAAGGCCTGCTTAACGACAGCTTCGTCAGCGTTTGGCGAGCCGATCATGTGGCCGGCGATGAATTTCTCGAAACGCGAACCGGCATTAGGTATCGAAGCGCCGCCGATGGACTCAATTTGAGAATGACTGTTAACCCTGACGTAGGTAAAGGTCATAATGCTGGGCTCAACATAAGCGACCCCGGGAATCCTGGAAATCTCCGCAACCGCAGCGTCATCAAGAATTCGCGTGGGCTGTACGTCGGGCTTCAAACGCGAGCGACGATCACGTCCCTCATTTTCATCTCGTGCAGACCGGTTCTGGGCCCGCGTGGAGACAAGACCACTAAGGCTGCGTCCAAAAACCTGAATCTCATTAAATAGATCGAGTGCCTTAAAACGCGAGAGCATGTTGCGCTGCAAACCCAGACCAAATGAAACCATCGTGACGATGACCGCGACGCCAACGATCACACCCATCGTCGTCAGGATCGCACGCAGTTTCGCCTGGCGCAGGTTTCGCAAAGCCAACTGAAGTATGTCGAGGAAGCTCATGGTCAAAAGCGAAAGGTGAATAGGGAAGCGGGGAACAGGGAACAGAAGGACGGGGGAAAACAGTTCCCTTTTTATGCTATTCCCCTTTTTACCTTTTCCCCTTTTCCCCTTTTTCCCTCTTCCCTTCTCCGCTTTTCTTCATCATTCAAACACATGTCGCACAGCGTCGACTGTCCAATCAGCAAGACTCGCTGTCACAACCTCAGCGCCTGCGGTCCGCAACTCTTTCTCAGAAACCGTGTTGGTGATGCCCAACGTACGCATTCCGGCCTGCCTGCCCGATTCAATTCCCGGTGGCGAATCTTCAATCACCAGACATTCGGCCGCGCGTAGTGGCAGCAATCGATCCACGCGTCGCTGTTCGTTCAACTTTGCAAGCGCGATTAGATAACAGTCAGCCGCGGGCTTACATACGTTCACTTCTTCGGCACTCACAATCGCTGAGAACAAACTTCGCAACCGCGCGCGATCCAGCACGTATTGGATCTCAGCGACCATCGCCATACTTACCAGCCCCAGTGAGTAGTGACGCGCCGTCGCCTTCAGAAAAGTCACGGCTCCAGGAAACAGCGGCAACTCCTCCTCTATAAGCTTCCGATGGCGAGCCGCCTTGCCTTCCAGAGTCAGCCTCAGGATGTCGTCTGTCAGCTCTTTCTTTCCACGCTCGAATGCAGCGCGAACAAACGTCTTGTCGTCCATTCCCAGCGCGCCGTAATAATCGCTTTCGGTTAACTCAATCCCGTGCTCGCGCAACACGTCCTGGTAGGCCGCCATTTGCAGTGGCTCGTCATTGATGATGACGCCATTGAAATCGAATAAGATTGCTTGAATCATTAGCTCTCTTAGTCCAATGTCCAGTGTCCAATGTCCAACGTCCAATGTCGGATGGTGAGTCTTGCAGTCCCGGGCAATTCGATAATCAATCCAGTTGCCTGGCTACTATTGACCTTGGATTGGAACCATCGGACGTTGGGCTCTCTGCGTTGGACACCGGAGGTTGGACTTTGGACGTTGGACTTTGGACTTGACCCAGTCGTGCGTTCTGTTCCTCAAACAATTTTGGCAGGCGCTCACTTTCGAGCACATCGAGGCGGCGCAAAACTTCGGCAAGCGATAATTCGTTTTTCAAATTAACGCGATAATCGAGATCTGCTCGTAAACGATCTTTCTCCCCTTGTCGATTCTGCGACATCATGATGATCGGAGCCTGCATCCCCGCTATTACCGCCAACACCAGGTTCAACATTTGATACGGCTTCGGATCGAAACCATTGAAGAGGATGTAGGAGTTGAAAATGATCCAGAAGACGATCAGAGCAATCGAGACGCCAATGAACTTCCAACTACCGCCAAACTCCGCAATCATGTCGGCTGCTCGATCGGCTACGGTTGCTCGCTTCCGCTCCTCTTCATTCGCGTTGCGGGAAACGCGCGAACGCAGAAGTTCGTCAGTGCGCCGCAAGCGGTCAGTCAGCGCCCCCAACATTCCCAGCGCCACATCCGGGTTTCCCCGCACAAACGCCAAAAAATTGGGCCGCGACAACACGGCCAGACAAGCATCCTCGACCACGCGCGCGTCGGCAGATCGGTTTCGACCATCAATCAAGGCCATCTCACCAAAGAAGTCGCCTTGCGCGAGATCGGCCAGCGTTACCTCGTGGCCATCGTCGTCGGCGATGCTGATGCGAATGCGTCCGCTTTCGATCAGATACATCCCGGCACCCTTGTCGCCCTTGT
>DASWDX010000413.1:0-7300 GCA_036395055.1 Pyrinomonadaceae bacterium
CGCCCTCAGCGAATAAACATCCCCAAAGACAATTGGCTTGGCTTCGTCGGAGATGTCTTGAAATTTACCGGCGAAGTGCAATTCAGATCGATGTTGCGCATTGACGGACATTTTGCAGGGCACGTCGATTCGGCGGACGGCACGCTCATCGTCAGTACCGGCGCGCAAGTCACAGAGGCAGTGATAAACGTTGCCATTGCCAAAATAAACGGAACAGTCGAAGGCGATATCAATGCTACCAAGGAACTAGTGCTCGGGCCTACTGCCGTCGTCACCGGCAAAGTTGCCGCGCGTGTGTTAACAGTGGAAGAGGGAGCGCTTTTCAACGGTAGTTTCCACAGGATTTGAAAGGCCAGTCAACAGTCAACAGTCCACAGTCAACAGTCCACAGTCAACAGTCAACAGCCGATAGTGAGTCAACGGTCTACAGTCCACAGTCCACAGCCGATAGTGAGTCAGTAGGCAGAATAAGGCTTTCAACTGTGACTGTAGACTGTTGACTACAGACTGTAGACTGTAGACTGCAGACTGTTGACTGTAGACTGTAGACTGCTCCCCGCCCCTCACATCCCGATGTCTTTAAGATGATAACGCTCGGTGTCGTAGTAGCGCTCGACATCTACCAGATTTAATTTGCCAGACACCGCGGAGATATCTACCAGTGACAGGTCACACGCCGGAGCGACTCCGCGAGCCGACACCATCGTCCCAAACTGCCCATTGGCTACGGCGTCGGCGGCGCGCGCGCCAAACAGCAAGCCCATGATGCGATCAATCGGACTGGGTGGACCGCCGCGCTGTGGATGGCCAAGCATTACCGCACGCGCCTCGTATGGAGTTTCACTCGCAATCTTTCGGGCCAGCACTTCACCAATACCACCAAGACGCACGTGTCCGAAAGGATCGTGCCGGTCGTCGATCGTGACCATCTCGCCATCTTCGGCGCGCGCGCCTTCCGCCACGACAATCACTGCATAGCGCGGCTTCTGATGAACACCCCGGCTGAGTCCGGGCTCACCAAGTCGGGTGCGCAGCAGATGAAAGACTCGCTCATAACTGAAGGGAAATTCCGGTATTAGAATGACGTGGGCCTGGCCGGCGACGCCCGACCATAAAGCCAGATGTCCTGCGTGACGTCCCATTACTTCGATGACCTGGATCCAGCCGTGCGAGCCGGCCGGAGTGCGCGACCGCTCAATGATCTCTGACACATTTCTGAGTGCCGTGTCGAAGCCCAGGGAATAGTCCGTGCCGGCTAAATCCTTGTCGATCGTTTTCGGCACGCCGACAACCGGCACCCCCTTTTCGCCGAGTCTTGCGGCAACACCGAGCGTATCTTCGCCGCCGCAAATGACGAGGGCATCCAGCTCGAGCTTCTTAATATTTTCAATTACTTCCGCCGAACGATCCAGGGCCTCACCATTATCGTTGACTTGCTTAAAAGGATTTGTTCGTGATGACCCGAGGTTTGTTCCGCCATCGCGATCCCAGCGACGTACTCTCTCGCGGTCGAGCGGCAGGACGTCAGGCATAGGATTGAGCAAACTTCTCCAGCCATCAAACAAGCCGACAACGTTGTGGCCGAGTTCGGAACTACGATAGACCAATCCCTTGATCGCCGGGTTCAATCCGGGAGCATCGCCCCCACCAGTCAATACTCCAATTCGCATTTCATTTGACATGTATCAATGCCATCCTCCGGAGTTTAATGTACAAGTAAATCGTAAATCGTGAATAGTAAATAGGAGTAAGCAAACAGTAAACAGCGAACAGCCAGACCCTGGGGCAGCTTGGTAAGACTTTACGGCTGCGTTGAGCGAATCAGCAGTCTAAAATGCTGGGACGTAAAACAACCAGGTAAACTGCGTACCAGCGTCGATTGGTGCATCGCTAAGTGATAATGGTTGGCTCATCTCTGCCGAGTCTCTCACTAAACTCGAATAACTCGCGGGCGGCTTTGATTAACGGCGCCAGGACGTCCGATATCTCTCCAACACCGCCATCCGTCAGATACCGTTCCACGTACACTCGTAGCGTTGCGCCTTCCGTACCGGTGCCTGACAGACGGCAGAGGATCCGCGATCCGTCTTCGAGTAAAATACGAATACCCTGACGTGCGCTCACGCTACCATCCACCGGATCCGTGTAGTTGAAATCGTCCGCGCTTTTCACGCGACTTCCAGCCAACGAGACTCCTTTTAAAGCCGCGAGCTTGTCGCGCAGAGCGTCAACCATTTGCGTCGCCGCCATCACCTCCAACCGTTCGTAATCGTGGCGCTGATAGTAGCTTCGCCCGAACCGTTGCCAGTGTTCCCCTACAATATCTTCAACTGGCTTACGAGTTGTAGCCAGGATGGACAACCAGCAGAGCACTGCCCATAGTCCATCTTTCTCCCGCACATGGTTTGAACCGGTGCCAAAACTCTCTTCGCCGCAGATTGTACACATTCCGGCGTCCATAAGATTTCCGAAAAACTTCCAACCGGTCGGCGTTTCGTGACAGGGAACACCGAGAGCGGCGGCCACGCGATCGGCAGCAGTGCTCGTTGGCATTGAGCGAGCGATGCCGGCGATTCCGCTGCGGTAACCGGGGATAGAAGTCTGCGAGTATTCGGCGATCAACGCGAGTGAGTCGCCGGGAGTGACGAAGAAGTTGCGTCCGAGAATAAGATTGCGATCACCATCACCGTCGCAGGCAGCACCCAGGTCCGGAGCATCGCGGGAGTTCATGTGTGCGACCAGGTCTGAAGCGTTTACCAGATTCGGATCGGGATGTTGGCCGCCGAAATCTTCCAATGGCTTACCATTGACGACGGTACCTGCAGGCGCTCGAAGCCGCTCTTCAAGAATGTGATGAGCATAGGGTCCCGTAACCGCGTTCATCGCGTCGAACCTCATGCGAAAGCCGTCCTGGAAAAAGCTCCGCAGCATCTCGAAGTCAAACAACTCTTCCATAACCGCCGTGTAATCTGCGAGGGGATCGATGATAACAACCTCGGTAGCTTCCAAACGCAAGCCACCCTCGCGTTCGAGGTCCACGTCGAGGTTATCGAGCGTGAGATATTGCGTAGTTTTCAGCGTGTGTTGGTAGATGCGCTCAGTGATGCTGCCGGGGGCGGGACCGCCATTGCGAACGTTGTACTTGATGCCAAAATCCGCGTCGGGACCGCCGGGATTGTGGCTGGCTGAGAGCACCAGGCCACCAAGTGCGCCGCGACGGCGGATGACCGCCGAGACTGCTGGCGTAGAAAGTATTCCGCCGCGGCCCACAAGGACACGCCCAAATTCATTCGCCGCAGCCACGCGGATAATCGTTTGGATGGCGGTGCGGTTATGGTAGCGGCCGTCACCGCCTACAACCAGCGTCTCGGCGGCGAAACCTCCCGGCGTGTCTTCGCGCACGGTGTCGAACACGGCCTGAACGAAATTTTCCACGTAGTTCGGTTGCATGAACACGCGAGTCTTCTTGCGCAATCCCGACGTGCCCGGTCGCTGATCGTCGAACGGTGTTGTTTGCACTATTACCATTTTGGTTGGCCATGTTACCTGAAACCATAGATTCAGCAACCAGTAACAACTGTGAAGCGAGATGTAGGCGGATTGGCAGCCCTGAAGATTGGTCGGAGCTACGCCCGGGAATGCAAGGGGTAAGGAGTACTTCCGATAAGATCAACGGATCCTCGTCAATGCGACACGAATGCGTGTTGGCCGTCTTTGCTGAGTTGCATTATGTAGTGCGTCAAATACTACCCCGTCGACTGCGAAGCAGGCTGCCACTGCTTCAGCGCTGTCAGCCGCCACAGCTTCGAAGTAACAGCGGATCGCGCGGGGCAAACTAGCTTGCGGCTGTGCTATTGCCATTAGGTTCACCTCAGTAATTATTTGTTGTTGCCCCGACTCACTTCTTCCGCGTCACGGCGGCTTTCTTCGCAGCACGTGAACGCGATGCGGCGGAACGCTTGGAGGCGGCGGTTTTGGCCTGACGCGATAGCGCCTTCTTCGATGCCGCGCTGTGTCCCTCACGTTTCAGCGCGCGAGAGGTCGCACGCGAACGCTTCGCTGATGTTTTTCCTTTGGCACCTTTCTTTCCCTTGCGCAAATCGCGCGCAGCCTGTTCTCGGGTCTCCTCGGACGAGCCCTTTGAAGGAGGAAGTTTCACGCCTGCGCGGCGTGCTTTGGAAAGTCCGATCGCGATCGCCTGTTTGGTTGAGCGGGCTCCGTGCTTACCCTCACGAACATGTTCTATTTCCTCGTGTACAAACTCTCCTGCTTGCGTACTCGGGGCCTTTCCTTCACGTTTATCCTCATTTGCGCGTTCCACCGTCTCCTTTTCCGGCATGTCTACTCCTTTCGTCTTCTTCAGAATTCCGCGGATAATTTGGCCACAACCGGTTTCATCGCGATCTCGGCACACTACAACCTCCACGGCTTGTTGAGATTTCAAACAAGCAGCATGCCAGTAGTGTGTCGTGATTTTAGTTTTCACACGCCTCGCCGGTTATTGGCCTATGTACGTTCCAGGGCTTCTTGAGTCTTCGTGTTGGCTGTACGAATTTTCTTCAGAAGGACGATCCTCGTTGCGATTTAGAACAGGTAGATACTTGACGAACCTGCCGCACACGTAAACACTCTGCCGTGCATTAACCAGGGCGACTGTTCATGAAGACTCTAAGATTCAATTGGCAAATCTGGGTGGGCTTCCTGCCTAGCGCGGCTGTGGATTCGCGCCCGGTCCGAATAGATTTTGGAAGCGGCTAAGGCGTTCGTTGAGGAGTTGGGTAGAACCTGACGGACTCGTAATTGGGAGGAATCGGTTGAAAAGATCCACAGCCACGCCGACCATGCAAAATGTCTTTTAGTAATGATCCTGGGGTTTTGCCGCGTTCGCCCGGGGCTTTACACTGCCGCCCTCTTCGCGGACTTTGGAGCCATAGATCATCTCGACAAAGAACACCTAAATACCACAGAAAAAATCGAGTTTCTTCACTTAGCAAATACTTCTCAGAAAAAGATAGGCAATCCTGTCGATCCTAGTTCAACTGGTTCGACGTGTAAATAGAGAGCCAGGTTCAGCCGGTCAAAACCGTCCGGAAGTTCAGCTCGAAAAACAACTAATAGAAGGAGACATTACGATGCGAGTTATGGTTATAGTTAAAGCGAACAAGGATTCAGAGGCTGGCGTTCTTCCGGACAAGAAGATCCTTACCGAAATGGGGCGGTTCAACGAGGAACTTGTTAAAGCCGGCGTGATGCTCGCTGGAGAGGGACTTCATCCGACTTCCAAAGGCAAGCGCGTCAGATTTTCCGGAGCAGAGCGTACCGTTATCGACGGCCCCTTTGCAGAAACGAAAGAGCTAATTGCCGGATTCTGGCTATGGCAGGTGAAGTCGATGGACGAGGCGATCGAGTGGCTCAAGCGCGCGCCTTTTGATGGTGGAACCGAGATCGAGGTTCGCCCCGTGTTTGAGGCCGACGACTTTGGTGCTGAGTTTACACCCGAGCTCAAGGAGCAGGAGGAGAGGTTGCGCGCCCAGATAGAGCAGCAGAAGAAGTCATGACGCCCGTGGTCGTCGCGCGTGGGTAATTGGTAAGCACAAGATCGGCGGCGGATTAACGCGGATTAACTGGCATGAACGTGAGGGTGAAAAGCAAACCAAGAGACAAGTAGTCGTCCGACGGGTTTAGCGCTTTTAAAGCCCGACGCATTCTTCATTTTTACCTTGCTTTCAGATTTCTGCTCATTCGTGTTAGTCCGCAGCTGATTTGATTGTCTCGCGAATGATCTTTATGGCGCCGGCGTGGGCCTCGAGACTTGCGCTGTCGCACTCAAGATGTTGTGATTGGTGGCCTTGACGGCTACCGAAACACATCGCGCAATCGAGGCAGTCTGGAGGATCGAGTCGGCCAGATTAATTGCTGGTCTCACGCGGATCGTCCGCGATGTCGGACGCGCCGAAGAACTCGCGCAGGACGCTCTCGTTGCTGCGCTCGAACAGTGGCCGGAGTCGGGCGTCCCAGATAATCCTGGCGCGTGGCTCATGGCGACTGCAAAGCATCGTGCGATTGATCACTTGCGCCGTAGAACTCTGCTCGAGCGCAAGCATGAAGAGCTTACTCGCGAGCTCGAGGCCCGGGAATTGTCCGTGCCGGATTATGACGCCGCAATTGACGAAGACGTTGGCGACGATCTGCTGCGGTTGGTGTTCATTGCCTGCCATCCGGTTCTTTCAACCGAGGCGCGCGTTGCCCTTACCCTTCGCTTGCTCGGTGGATTGACCACTGAAGAAATCGCGCGCGCCTTTCTAGTTCCGGAGCCGACCCTCGCCCAGCGCATTGTCCGAGCCAAAAGAACCCTCAGCGAAAGGCGAGTCCCTTTCGAAGTTCCTCGTAAGGCTGAACTTACTGAACGTCTCGCTTCGGTGCTGGAGGTCATCTACCTTATCTTCAACGAGGGATACGCGGCGACCGCCGGCGATGATTGGATACGGCCTGCGCTTTGCGAGGACGCGCTTCGTCTCGGCCGCATCCTCGCTGAGCTCGTTCCAGAAGAACCGGAAGTTCACGGTCTGGTGGCACTGATGGAGATTCAGGCGTCACGTTTAAGGGCGCGCGTCGGTCCGTCAGGAGAACCGATCCTGTTACTCGATCAAAATCGGGCGCGTTGGGATCAATTGCTGATCCGTCGTGGTCTCGCCGCATTGGCACGGGCCAGGCAGGTTGGTGAAGTAGGCGAAGTAAGCGATGCACTCGGCGTCGTGCCTGGTTCGTACACATTGCAGGCCGAGATCGCCGCTTGTCACGCGCGTGCGTGTACCGCTGCGGAAACTGACTGGAGGCGCATCGCAGCGCTCTATGATGCGCTCGCTCAACTGACGCCGTCGCCAGTCGTGGAACTCAATCGCGCGGTTGCACACTCGATGGCGTTTGGTCCGGCAGCAGGGCTTGAGCTTGTCGATGCGCTGACCTCGGAGCCGTCCCTCAAAAACTATCACCTCTTGCCAGGCGCGCGCGCCGACCTGCTTGCAAAACTCGGTCGTCTTGATGAGGCTCGTGCCGAGTTTGAACGCGCTGCCTCACTCACGCAAAACGCACGCGAGCGCGAACTGCTCCTGGCGCGCGCGGCCGCACCCGCACATCGGTTGCCCTGAGAAGATAATCCGCAGATGATGCAGATTTCACAGATTACGTCGATAAGAAACACACCTAACGTAGAGGCACGGTGAGAGGAAAAGGACTCATTGGATTGCTGATTGCTGAATTGTAATTACAGATTCTTGACGCCTCGAAGACACTTCGCGAA
>DASWDX010000414.1:0-4022 GCA_036395055.1 Pyrinomonadaceae bacterium
TGACAATAATTCTGTTTGGTTCGCTCCGGAGGGCGCGTATGGACAGTATCAGAACCAGGTTATTTACACGCATGGCGTCAACTTTGGCATCGCGCAAACCCAAAACCGGAACCTGCAACAGGCCACCCAGGAATTTCTGAACAGCTTAGCCCAAGGTGGCAATCTGCGTCAGCGTAGCGGGTTGCAGCGTACGACAGTTGCCGGGCGAACCGGCCTGACTACCACGCTGACCAACACAAACGAGGCAACCGGTCAGGCGGAGGTTGTGACTGCGGTAACCACTCAGCTCCGCAATGGCGAACTGCTTTACATGATTGCTGTCGCTCCGGAAAATGAATCAACGAGTTATCAAACTGCGTTTCGAAACATTCTTCGCTCGATCCAGATAAATAATTAACCGGGGTGTTCCAACGGTTGAGATTACCAGGGCCCGTTTGAAGAAGCGGGCCTTTTTTGGTCGCTCATAACTTTACATCATACCCAGTCGACCCGCACGGTTCTGATAAGATGTTTGACTAAACTGTCTTCGCGCTCTCAAGAATTCATTGGGAGCAACAGTCCGGGTGGGGTGTCTAGAATTGGACTGCATCCATATCGGCCTTGGACAAGTCTACCGAGACGGGGAACCTACAATGCGAAAAATGATTCTGGCGTCTGCGTTTTGTAACGCTCACATCTCACGCCAACGCCCAGTCTCCCGCTGACGCGAGCGCGATCAAACAAACCGCCCTGGATTACATCGAGGGTTGGCATGAAGGAAACCCCGAACGGATGGAGCGCGCGCTTCATCCTGAATTGGCTAAACGAATCGTTCGCACTAATCAGGAGGGAATAGTCGGCTTGAGCGCGCTGACACTCGTTCAGGGAACGCGGAAGGCTGGCGGAAAAAGCACGCCCAGCGAAAAACAGCAGAAGGATGTGACAATCCTCGATGTTTTTGAGAATGCCGCCAGGGTAATGAGGGATGAGGGATGAGCTATGAGTTTATGAGTCAGTAGTTCCTTGGCCTAACGACTGCCCACTGCCCACCGCCCACTGCTACTGTTCCTTCGCTTCCTGCCAGAGCGATTCGAGCTCATCGAGCGTTGTAGTGTCAAAAGGCTGTCCGCGCTCGCGCAATTGCCTTTCGATATAACCGAAACGCAGGCGAAACTTTCGGTTGGTTAACTTCAAAGCGGCTTCTGGTTCGACTTTTAGATGACGTGCGATGTTTGTTACCGCAAACAGTAGATCACCAAGCTCTTCTCGCACCCGAGTGTGGTCGGCTTCGTTGTTAGAGGCTGAGTGTGTTTGAATGGCGACGCGCAGTTCGCTGATTTCTTCCTCGAGTTTGGCGAAGATGTCTTCAAGTTTTTCCCAGTCAAAGCCGACCCGAGCGGCCTTGGTGGAGAGCTGATGCGCTTCCATTAATGCTGGTGCTTTAGATGATACGCCATCAAGCAGGGACTCTCCGCGTTCGCTTGTCCCGGCAGCCTGCCGCTCTTCCTGTTTCATTGCCTCCCAATTTCGCAGGACGGTTGCTGTGTCGTTGGCGCTCGTGTCGCCGAACACGTGTGGATGACGGCGCACCATCTTGGCATGAATGGCGTCAGTCACATCGGCGATGGAGAAGTCTCCTTGTTCGCTGGCGACTTGAGCGTAGAAAACTATTTGGAAAAGTAGATCACCAAGTTCGTCACGCAATTCATTGGGACGGCCCTCGCGCGCCTCTTCAACCGCCTCAAAAGCTTCGTAGGCTTCTTCCAAAAGCATCGGCGCCAGCGTCGCATAAGTTTGTTCGCGATCCCAGGGACAACCTTCCTGTGAGCGCAGCTTCTGCATCAGTTTAATCAGATCTTCAAAGGTGGCGGGCATGGCTTAGGTTTCGAGTTCCGGGTTTCGGGCTCTAGTTTCGGGTTTCGCGTTTAGTCCAGAAACGCGTCTTGAGTTTAGGACGCATACATCCACATACCAAACGCAGAAATGCAAACTCGGAACTCGAAATCGGAACTGGAAACCCGGAACTGATTAGACCGCTGTCTTGCGAGCCTACAAGGCGGATGCTACCATCGTAATAAATCACAAGCTGTAATGAAGCGCGGACAACTGCGTTGTCCTCACGTTGTCTGGCTAACGGATAGATGGCGAATAGTAATGAAAGTGGGCAGCAAAAATGAGTGAGGAACAAACCAGTTATAAAGTGACGGATCGACGTCTCTTCAATCCGGATGGAACGCCGCGCGAGGTGCCTGAGGATGAGAGACCCGAAGCAAAACCGGAGGCGCCCCCGGCAAGCGCCGCACCGGCAAGCGCAACGGTTGAGCCGCCCGTTGTGACTCAAGGCTCGAGGCCTCAAACTGCAGCAGCACCGAGTCGCGAACCACAAAATCAGCCAACGCCAACTGAAAGAAGTAAAGAGGCCGCGCCGCAGGCTGCGGAAGCGGACGCGGGAACTGAATTACCCGGAGCGGACGACCCCGCAAGCTTCGCCAGTTTCATGATGTCGATCGCTTCAAACGCTGCTTCTTCGCTGGGCATGATGGAACACCCCGTAACCGGTAAACGCGAGGTCGATTTGGAACTGGGCAAACACTGGATCGACGTGCTGGGAATGCTGCAACAAAAGACACGCGGCAACCTTCTGCCGCAGGAACAAGAGATTCTCGAAGGGCTACTCGCTGACCTGCGTATGCAATATGTTTCGCTGACCAATGCAGCGCCGAAGGCCCGCAGCTATACAAGTCGCGATATCACTGGTGGCTAAATAAGTCTAGAGTCGGGAGTCACGCGTCCGGAGTCGGAAACCATCTTTGACTTTCGTAACTCCAGACTCTGGACTCCAGACTCCATGAAGCTTACGTTTCTTGGCACGGGAACATCCACGGGCGTCCCTTCCATTGGCTGCGAATGCGAGACCTGCACCTCAGACGATCCGCGCGATAAACGTCTGCGAGTTTCCATTCTCATTGAACATGCCGGTCAGTCTGTTTTGATCGACACCTCGTCCGACTTTCGCCAGCAGGCACTGCGCTATGGCCTGAAGCATCTCGATGCGGTCCTGATCACGCATTGCCACGCGGACCACATCTTTGGTCTCGACGACATTCGCCCACTGAATTTTCGCTATGGTGCGTTGGGTCTTTATGCCAACGAGCGCGCCTGGATCGATATCCGACGCATCTTTAGGTACATCTTCGAGCCTTCACACTTTGGCGGTGGCCTGCCGCAAGTGATTCCTCACACGGTTGTGCCCGGCGCACAGTTCTGTTTGGGCAAAGATTTATTGATTACGCCATTGGAAGTAATTCACGGGCGACTTCCGGTAATGGCTTACCGCTTAAACGACTTTGCCTATGCAACCGACCTTAGCGAGATTCCGCCGCCAACAATGGGGCAGATGCTCGGTCTCGACGTCCTTGTGCTTGACTGCCTGCGTTTCAAGGAACATCCCACGCATCTCTGGGTCGATAGAGCCTTGGAGTACGTCGAAAAGATAAAGCCGCGCCGCGCCTTTCTTACGCACATCGCGCATGACGTAAAGCACGCGCGCGATTCAGCGCGGCTGCCCGAGGGAGTAGAGTGGGCTTATGACGGATTGGTTGTAACCGATGAGTGATGAATCGATGGAGACCGAGCCCGAAGTTGAGAGTTCAAGCTTTAGCTTGGGTAGTTCCTCAGCCCGACAACCTAAAGGCTGAACTCTAAACTGCATGAGATTATTCCACGGAACCGACAACGCCGAAATCCAACGACCGACGGTGCTGACGCTCGGTGTGTTTGACGGGCTGCATCTTGGCCACCAGTTGATTATGCACACGGTGGTAGAAAGGGCGCGTGAAACTGGTGCTGTCCCGACCGTCATAACTTTCGATCCGCATCCGCGCGCCGTTCTGCATCCCGAATCGGCGCCGCCACTCTTGCAAACGCTCGATCAAAAAGTTGAAGGGTTCGGTGTCCTTGGTATCGAGCAAACAATCGTCATTCGTTTCGACGAGGAATTTTCCCAAACGCGGGCCGAAGATTTTCTTCGCGATGTCGTCAAG
>DASWDX010000415.1:0-4073 GCA_036395055.1 Pyrinomonadaceae bacterium
GGTTTGGGAAAATCTTTGAGATCCTCAAGCTTGCCGGGTGCAACTTGCACGCGGGCGGTGAGTACACGGCGAATTCGCTGCGGTAAGAATTTGGCGGCGAGCAATGCCGCGGCGCCGACGAGCTCTACCACGTCGCCACCACCACTCCAATGGTCGCGCACCACCTTTGGATCCGTCCGCTCCATCAATCGCAGCAACGTCAGCGCAATCAGATAAGCATCATCAATCTGTCCGACAAAAGGGATCATGTCGGGTATCAGATCAAAAGGAATGATTGCATAGATGATTGCTCCGGCAACCAGAGTCCGTTCTGTTGCCGGCACCCGCGAATCCATCAGTAGACGCACACACAACACAAGCATATTCGGAATGAATAGCAACAGGTTTTTTAAGCGCCGCCTGGCTAGAGGTGCAGACATCAGATTCTCCTGAAATGATTCTGGCTACCGGGTCCGACTGGAGTCGTAAAGTTATCACGACTTCAACCTGCTTGTAACGCGAACTGTTGGTTTGTGAACTGTTGGTTTGCCGCGGCGCGGTCAGCGTCACTGTGGGCGTAAGACCTTCGCTAGCGGGTACTGGTTCAATTTGATAAGTAGGAGCAGCACGCATTGAATGGTCGGAGATTCAACAAGGGACCACAGTCAAATACAGAACCGATCTTCGGTCGCGGCTGTGTAATGGCGCATCCGTCACGCCAACTTCAATCTGCACCACTACCCTCCTATCGCTCCGGCTTGTTCTCTCCGCGCGCGTTCGCTAGACTCACCGTTCTCGTACAAGTCCACCACCCCCCGAGGCCCAGACTTTTTTCATATGGAAATTCTCGAACGAATTCGCCAGCGTGCTGCTGCCAAGCCTCAACACATTGTCTTACCTGAAGGAAACGATCCGCGCACCGTGATAGCCGCGGCAATCTGCGCGCGAAATCGGCTGGCGCGGATCACATTGCTGGGCGACGAGGCAACGGTCCGCGGAACGGCGCAACGCGAAGGCGTCGATCTCGGCGGTGTTGAAATCATAGACCACCGCCATGCTCCTGATTTCGAAAAGATGGCTGCGCTTTTTCATGAGATGCGTCGCGCCAAAGGGTTGATGGCTGACGAAGCCCGCACACTGCTGGCCGAACCACTCTACTACGGAAATCTCATGGTGCGGCTCGGCAAAGCGGATGGTTCGGTAGCCGGAGCAACCAACACCACTTCTCATACCGTGCGCGCAGCGCTTCACTGCATAGGCGTGCGCGCCGGATTCAAACTCGTCTCGAGTTTCTTTCTGATGGCTTTGCGCGACGTTAGCTTCGGCGAGCATGGCGCTCTGATGTTCGCCGATTGTGGCGTCGTTATTGATCCGTCTCCGGCAGAGTTGGCCGAGATTGCGATTGCTTCGGCGGATTCGTGGCGCGCGTTGTTGGGGACGACACCGCGTGTGGCAATGCTTTCCTTCTCAACCAAAGGAAGCGCGAATCACAAATTGGTCGATAAAGTGGTTGAGGCAACCAGGACAATAAAAGCGAGAGCACCCCAACTTGAAATTGACGGAGAGTTGCAGGCTGACGCTGCGCTCGTGACTGCGATTGCGCAATCGAAAGCCCCAGGCTCCACAGTAGCGGGTCGGGCAAATGTTTTGATTTTTCCGGATCTTCAATCCGGCAACATCGCTTATAAACTCACCGAAAGATTAGCCGGCGCAACCGCGATCGGTCCAATCCTACAGGGACTCGACAAGCCTGCTAACGATCTCTCTCGCGGCTGCAAAGCGGAAGACATCGTCGATGCCGTCGCCATTACGGCCGTGCAATCCCAGGCGCGACAAGCCACGGGTTGACCCAGTGAGTGTGGGTTGACTCAGTGAGGATAGAGTGCACACTTTAGGTTGCCTCTTTCACAAACAACGACCTCAAGGTTGAACTCCAAACTTTGAACTCTCAACTTTGAGTTTTAGGCAACTCGGCACCCGGTTTTAATGCATCCAACCTCAACAACTTTTAATCCCGAGAGGCAGGCAAGTCATTTGTTTCACAAATCTCCGAGTGTCGTCCTATCCAGTCTGATATTGGCAACAACCGTTTCAGTCCAGGCCCAGAAGAGAACCCCGCGACCACTTCCCTCGCCCACTCCAAATGAGCAAGACGAACCTGTCAAAGTGTTTACGGAAGAGGTGCGCCTGCCCGTAATAGCGGTGGATCAGTTTGGTCATTACGATCCAACCGTGGTGCCTGAGGACATTCTCGTGCTTGAGGATGGTGTCGCCCAACAAATCAAGAGCGTCCGCCGAATCCCTGCCAACGTTCTGCTGGTGCTTGATACGGGCGGTGAGTTGAGCGGACTCGGAGGAATGTCAAAACGAACCAATCTGACACGGGACGTAGCGATCGAGTTATTGAACAGATTGCGAGAAGACACCTGGGTGGAAGTTATGCAATTTAATAATTCGGTGGAATTGCTGCAAAACTGGACGCGTGACCGCCCGGCCACCCTCAAGGTGTTGAACACAAAAATTTCGTCAGGTAAGCGAGCACGCTTTGCGGAGGCCGTTGTGGCTGCCGCTCAACAGTTGAAAGACCGCCCGGAGGGTAGTCGGCATGTAGTTTTCATCACCGATGGCGTGGACAGCCCCGGTGGAAAAACGGATCGGACGCGGGCGCTCAAACAGCTGGCGTCAGCTCGGGCCACGGTCCACATCATCAGTTACACGGAATTTGTCAGGCAGGAGAAACCGAAGGACAAGCAGTCGGGGAAAATACGACAAGTTCCACCTTCGCACGATCCGATTACCGCAAACGATCCAACCCAACCTCCTGGGACAACTCGCAGTCCTGCGTATGTGCTGCACAGTATTACCTTTGATCCGGCGATGACGCGTCAGCGAAAAATCTATGAAGCCGATATCAGGAGGAGCCAGCAAATTCTCACCGACATGGCTGAAGAAACTGGCGGCCAGATTTTCCTGCCGAAAACGGGTGACGAGATGATTTCCCAGGCGCGGGAAGCCGCGCGCGAGGTTGGAGCAGAATATGTGGTTACTTACCGGCCAAAACGGGCGCTTTCGTCTGCTGATAAAGGGGAGTATCGGCGCATCGAAGTCGCTTCGCGGCGGGTTGGATTAAGTTTGCGGTCCAGACGCGGTTATGTGGTGCCGGCGCAGCCTTAGACGGCAGACTCCTGGCCGTCAGGAAGGACTCAGAAGTAATTAAAGCAGAAGCCCGACTATAAAGGGAGGGCTCATCTTTGAATTCGATGAGCCCTCCCTTATAGTCGGGCTTCTGCCATTTCTAAAAAGCTGGTTTAGTTAATGACGGCTTCGAGTTGCGGCTCGAGCATTTCTACCAGGCGGCGCACGTCGAGTTCGTCTTGCTTCCTTAACAGCGACTGATCTCGCAGGTCGTCCCAATCCTGGGGTGGCACTCTGTGAAAAGCCTCAACAACTTTCGGATCAAATTGTTTGCCCGCCCAGGCATCAAGCTCCTCAGCAGCCGCCAGATATGGTTTGCCTTTACGATACACGCGATTACTGGTAATCGCATCGAACGCGTCGGCTACTGAAAATATGCGGGCGCATATATCAATCTCTTCGCCGCGCAAACCAAGCGGATAACCCGAGCCATCCCACTTCTCGTGGTGCTGAGCTACAACGCGGGCGGCACCCTCTAGAAATTGAATGCCACGCAAAATCTGCTGCCCGTGTAATGGATGTTGACGCATAAGCACCCATTCTTCCGGCGTTAACTTCGCAGGCTTCCGCAGAATCAGATCAGGCACGCCAATCTTTCCGATGTCATGAAGCAAGGATCCAAACTCAAGCGACTTGGTGTGCCGGCTACCCAGGCCATACTCTCTGCCGAGACGCATACTGTAGCTCACCACACGCTCCGAATGCCCATGTGTCTCAAGATCTCTGGTTTCCAGCGCCGCGGTCAGTGCTTTCAGCGTCGATCGATACGCGTCTTCCAACGAGTTCAGGGCCTGGTCAAGTTCAACCGTTCGCTGCTCTACCAACTCTTCAAGATGATCTTCATAGCGCTGCTTGGCGACAATCAGTCCTTGATGTTCCAAAGCACGCTTCACGACCGC
>DASWDX010000416.1:0-5258 GCA_036395055.1 Pyrinomonadaceae bacterium
GGATGCGCGACTCGCCGAACTGATTAAGGAGTTACGCGAACGCGATGAGCATCTGCGGGAGGAACAACGCGTCTGCTTCAAGCAACTCTCGCTTGAAGCGAGCGAGGCCGCAGTGCGTGAGGATCGCGCGCGCCGCAGGACCGAATCCCTATTGGAAGAGCTAAGACGCCGCATTGAGCAATTGGAAGCTCGTTAATAGTAAATCGTGAATAGATGCGGCATCTCCCTTCCAGCAATCCAGTCGAGTCTCGGGAGGTCTTAGCTATTCACGATTTACGATTCACTATTCACTTCTTATATGCCGTCAGCTAAAGAAAACTTGTACGCTCGTGCCGGCATTACCGACATCGCGGAGTTTTATCGCACTAAGTTCCTTTCCGAAGAGGTGCTCGACGCGCGCTACTTCAAAGCGCTCGATCGTTTCGATATTCGCTTGGCGCGGACGATGTGGGTTTACGACAGTGTGCGCGCCGGCTCAACCGTGCTCGAGCTTGGCTGCGGGGTGGGCATGCTCGCGTTGTTGAAACGCAAAGGCATCATCCTCACCGGCGTTGACCTATCAAACGAATGCGCGCTGGCCGCGCGACACAACGGCTACGACTCAGCTTTCACCGCCGAACTTTCTCGTTTGCCCTTTTCCGACGCCAGCTTCGATTACGTAGTAAGTCTCGACGTGCTGGGCCACGTTGAGGCAGAGAAAAAAGACGCGGTCCTCGCAGAAGTAAAGCGAGTGCTGCGCCCCAGGGGTGTCACGCTCCACGGCATCGAGTGTACCGATCGCTCGGCGCAGAAGAGTTACGATGAAATGAGCGCGGAAGAACTGCGCCGCTTCATCGAAGTCGACGGCCACGTCGGTCTGGAGGAAGAGCAGGAACATGCTGACAGATTCCGTAAATTCTTTCCACACGTCGCCTGGGAGCCACGCTATGCGCTTTGCCTCAGCACCGAAGAGTTTCTCAAGCAGGCTGAAAAGTATGGACTGCCTTTTGAGGACGATTTTCTCGACTACCTGCGCAGCCTTTCTTTCAAAGAGCGCCGCGCTTTCGACATGGCGATGGGCTACGTGTTTGCCAAGGTCTCCGATCTGAACCTGCATCTGCCGAAGGCCGGCCTCTATGTTTTCCTCAAAGCTTCAGATGCACCGCTTGGTCCTTTTTATAACGAACATCGAGACCGTCGTGGTCTCTTCGGCAACGCTTCGGTTGACCAAAATGATGAAACCGGTCGCGTGGTGAGCCTGGATCGTAGCAGCGATGTCGCCTTCGACGATGGCTGGTTCGAACCGAACATGTTGCCGCCGGTTGCACGATGGATGGGTCGGCGCGCGCGCGTAAACTTCCGTGCGTCCAGGGTCGCTGAAATTCGCCTGGACGTGACCACGCATCTGCCCGAGTTGAGGGCACGTCCGCTGGGACTCGAGCTCTTCCTGAACGGCGAGAGACTATGCGCCTTCTCGCTTTGGCGCCACGGGTGGCTCGAGTTGCGCGTTCCGGTTCCTGAGAGTTTAGGTTCCGACCCAACTGGTGAGTTCGAATTCGAAATCCGTGCCAACCGCACCTGGCAACCACGCCCGGTGGCAGGCGAGACTCGCGACGACCGCGAGTTGTCAATCGCCGTTTGCAATCTTGTTATTCAGTAAAGACTGTCAGTAGTTTGTTGTTAGTGGTCAGTGGTCAGTCGTTGCTTCCGGCCTTGGGTCTTTGGCCTTGGGTCTTTGAGCTTTGATCTTTGTCTTTGTCTTTGTCTTGGGTCTTGGGCTTTGGGCTCTGTTTTCAAATTTGAAATCTCAAATCTCAGATCTCAGATATCACTAGCAAGGAGCAAAACCCAAAGCCCGAAGCCCAAAGACCCAAGACCTAAAACCAAAGACCAAAAGTAACGACTGACTACCACTGACCCTTTCCAAATGATCCGTAACATTCTCATTTGCACGACTCAAGTTCCCTTCACTACGGGCGGCGCGGAGTCGCACGTCGAGGGACTGAGACGCTCGTTGGTTAAGGCGGGCTACAATGCTGAAGTTGTGGCGCTGCCATTTAAGTGGTACCCACCGGCAGAAATCATGCGCAGCGCGCTGGCCTGGCGCCTACTCGACTTAAGTGAAGCTAACGGTAGGCCCGTCGATCTGGTAATCGGAATGAAGTTTCCTGCTTACCTGGTTGCGCATGAACGCAAAGTGTTATGGATCATGCACCAACACCGCTCGGCCTATAATCTCTGGGACACGCCCTTCGACGATCTCTCGACTTACCCGGACGGGGCGGAGGTGCGCGAGTGGATCCGCAAAGCGGATAATCGTCTCATACCCCAGGCGAAGAAAGTCTTCGCGAACTCAAAAACTGTCGCCGACCGCCTTCTTAGTTACAACAGAATCGAAAGCCAGCCGCTTTATCATCCGCCGCCGCGCGCCGAAAGTCTGCGGTGCAGCGAGCAGGGCGACTACATCTTTTATCCGAGCCGGCTTGAACCACAGAAGCGCCAGGAACTCTTGATCGAAGCGGCGCAGCATCTGCGCACGCCATTGAAGATAATTCTTGCCGGCGGTTCGCACGATCCGAAACGTTATGAATCCCTGGTTAAGAAGTATGACGTGAAGGATCGTGTTTGCCTGCGCGGCTTCGTTCAGGAGTCGGAGGTGATTGAGCTCTACGCCAACGCACTCGGCGTTTGTTACTTGCCTTTTGATGAGGATTACGGTTACGTAACGCTCGAAGGAATGCTTGCAGGTAAACCGGTAGTGGTCGCGAGCGATGGCGGCGGCGCAACAGAGTTTATGGAACACGGCAGCGAGGGCCTGATTGTCGAGCCGGAGCCGCGGGCGATCGCCGAAAGTTTGGATTCTCTTCATGCTGATCGGGCTAGGGCACGCGCAATGGGCCAACGCGGGCGAGAAAAGTTAAAGGCGATGAATCTCTGCTGGGAAAACGTCGTCGAAAGCTTGATTAATGGCGCCGCATGATGGGAAGTACAAGGTGGCACCAAAGAAAAATTGGCGGCAATACCACGCTGAAGCTTTGGTACCAATAACGTCGCGCCTCGACATTTCGCGCTACGCAGTTTTTCTAACCAAAGTTTAATTTCCCGGCCAGCCTCAGATGAAACCTGCGCAACTTAATCGCCTCGAGTTGCTGTTGCTGGGCATCAGTATCTTTGTAGCCTTCACCTACTTTGCAGGCGTGCCGAAGAATCCGCCGGGCTTCTTCATTGACGAAGCTTCAATTGCCTACAACGCCCATACCATCTCGCGGCACGGTATAGATGAACATGGGCAAAGCTTTCCCCTCTACTTTCGAGCTTTTGGCGAATACAAGAGTCCGGTCTACATCTACGTGCTGGCGGCAGTGTTTCGAATTACGGGACCGAGCATAGGCGCCGCGCGAATATTAAGTGCCATCCTCGGGCTAACGGCTGCGCTGTTGCTCGGCATACTAGCTTTTCAAATGACGCACCGGCGCGCTATTGGTTTGATCCTATTCATCGCCGCCGGGCTTACGCCCTGGCTCTTTGAAGTTAGTCGCCTGGTATTCGAGGTGACACTCCTTCCTGCTCTGCTCACGCTTTTCCTTGTTTGTTTGCATCGAGCCTCAGGACAGAAGCAATGGTCCAGGCGGGTCGCGGCCGTTCTCGGAGCGCTGCTCGGACTAGTGGTCTATTCCTACTCGGCCGGACGCTTGCTCGGTCCACTTTTTGCGCTGGGTCTGGTCTTCTTCATGACGCGACAGGTCTGGCGCGGAGTTGTTCTCACCTGGTTCCTATTCGCTTTAACCCTGGCGCCCCTGGCATTTTTCAATGTGCGCCATCCCGGCGCGCTCGGGGAGCGCTTCAAGTATGTCACCTACGTTAAGCCGGGAGATTCGCGTTCTGCCATTGTCGTTCGTTTTCTGAAGAACTACGCTCGCGACTTCAGCCCCCGCAGTTGGCTCATTACGGGAGACCCTGAGCCGCGCCATCATTTGCCGGGCATGGGCAGTCTGCTGGCCGGCGTTGTTATTCTCGGCGCGCTGGGTCTTGCTTTGGTCCTCTCACGGCTTCGGCGCGAGGCGTGGTGGCGTTTCGTTCTTTATGGCCTGTCGGTCTCGCCCATTCCAGCATCGCTCACGCTCGATCATTTCCACACGCTGCGTCTGATAGCTATGCCCGTGTTTCTGCTCGTGCTCGCGGTGCCGGCAATCGAATTTCTCTATACTGAGCGCAGCAGCACGCGACGTACTGCGGCTCACAGCGGAGATCCTAGAAATTCCAGGAGTGTCGAAGGTGGAGATGAGCGGCCGTGGCAAGGTGCAAGGCAAGCGTTGCTCGCGGTAGTGGTCGGGTTGACGGTGGTTCAAGGAGCAATTTTTCAGTGGCAGTTTCATACGGCGCCGCCACGGGTGGACGCTTTTGATAGTTATTACCCGCAAGTGCTCGACGCCGCACTGGCGCGATCTGAACGCCCTATTTACCTTCTCGACAAAACTCAGGCTGCTTACATGTACGCGTTCTGGTACGCGACGCTTCGCGGCCTTGACTTGAATAACTTCCAACGCGCCAACAAGGATGCACCACCGCCAGCCGGCGCTGTGGTCATCAGCCACGAGTTGCCCTGCATAAATTGCGAGATGATTTTTGAGCGCGGGCAGTTCAGGGTGTACCGGCAGAACTAGAATGTGATGAGTAATGAGTGATGAGTGATGAGTTTGAGAGCTTCTTATGGTTATTACTCATTACTCATCTCATCACTCATCACTTGTTCTACGATTCGCTTGCGGTGCAATTCAGGCAGTTCGCGGAACGAAGAGCGCAGGCTGCAAAAGAGGTTGAAGCGAACCACCAGCCAGATTGCAATAAGGCCGTCCTTCATCAGTATTTTCTTTCCTTCTGCGTATGTGCGGCCATAGTAACTGATCGGCACTTCGTAAATTGCTACTTTCAACTTTGCGATCTTGGCCGTGACTTCCACTTCAAATCCGAAGCCGCTGGAAACGATCACCATGTTGCGAATGATCTCGCCGCGAAATACTTTGTAACCGGTTTCGATGTCGGTCATGTTCAGGTTGGTTAGCGCGTTGGAAAGAAAGGTAAGAAACTTGTTGGCGAGGTAGTGATAGAAATAGAGAACACGCGCCGCTCTCCGGACGAGAAAACGGGAACCGAAGACAACATCAGCGTGGCCATCGAGAATCGGCCGAATAAGACCGAAAATGTCCGCCGGGTCATATTCGAGGTCGGCGTCCTGCACGATGACGACCTCTCCGGTAGTGAGTGCGAAACCGGTTTTC
>DASWDX010000417.1:0-4658 GCA_036395055.1 Pyrinomonadaceae bacterium
AATTTCAACGGCACGTTGAATGTCGTTTGAAGCGCCGGCGGTCATTGTGGAAAGCAGAATCTGTTCAGCCGCACGTCCACCCAGCAGCACGGCAATCTGATCCTCGAGATACTCGCGTTTCTTCATCAGACGATCGCGCTCAGGTAATGCCTGCGTCACACCCAATGCGCGCCCGCGCGGCAGAATGGAAACTTTGTGAATCGGATCGCCATTCTTTACCGCCAACCCAACGGCGACGTGACCTGCTTCGTGGACGGCCGTCGCATAGCGCTCGTCCTCGTCGATCATGAAGCCACGACGTTCCGCACCCATCAAAATTCGATCGCGAGCGAACTCGATGTGCGTGCGGTCGACTGCCGCGGATTCGTCTCGGGTGGCAGCAATCGCTGCCTCATTCAAAAGGTTCGCAAGGTCCGCGCCGGAGAAGCCCGGCGTGCCGCGCGCTACCCAGTTGAGATCGAGTTCCGGAGCGAGTTCCAACTTGCGCGCGTGCACTCGGAGTATCGCCTCGCGGCCGCGCACGTCTGGCAGGTTAACCGCGATCTCGCGATCGAAGCGGCCGGGCCGTGTGAGTGCTCGATCCAAAACGTCGGGGCGATTAGTTGATCCGATCACGACGATGCTTGAGCTTTGATCGAACCCGTCCATCTCAATCAACAGTTGATTGAGTGTTTGATCCTGATCGGCGCTGGCCGAGTCGCTGCCTCGTCCGCGTTGCCGGCCCAGGGCATCAATCTCGTCAATGAAAATAATACAGGGCGAAACTTTTTTGCCCTCCGCGAAGAGACGGCGCACACGCGAGGCGCCGACACCGGCAAATTTTTCCTGAAAGCTCGAACCTGACGCCAAAAGAAACGGCACGCCTGCTTCCCCGGCGACCGCGCGCGCCAACAGGGTCTTCCCAGTTCCCGGCGGGCCGTAAAGCAAAATACCCCGAGGAGCACGACCGCCCAGGCGGCCAAAGCGCGCCGGGTCGCGCAGGAAATCAATGGTTTCGGCCAGTTCGGCAGTGGCCTCATCAACGCCGGCGACATCGGCAAACGAAACGTTTTGTTTGCCATTCTGGTCGCCCATGTTAAAGCTGCCAACGCCGCCGTTCATGCTGGCGTAAACGCGCCAGCCAATAAAACCGAGAAACACTACCGTGATAATCGGCGCGCCCCAGGTCAACAACGTTGCGGCCCAACTTGCCTCCACCGGTCGAAACTCAATCGGCACATTGTTCCTGCGAAATTGTTCGACCAGTCCCTGGCGAATTGCGTCACTCGAAACCGTAGCCTGAAGCGACGTTCCCTGCTTACTCTGAACAACCAAAGTGTCATTCTCGATAACCACTGAAACCGCTGATCCCGTTTCAGCAATCTGGTAGAGCTCGGAATAATTGATTTTGGTAAACCGCAGCGCGCGACTTTGGGAAAAGATTATGGCAGTGGCCGCGATTAGCAGTGCTGCTGTGGTGACAACCAAAATCAAAGTGACTCTTTGTGAGCCAGAAACGATTTTTCTAATGCGGGAAGGCATAACAGTAACTCCAAAAACTCTCGCCGGGGTTTCGTTAACTGGCGTTCGTTAACCCAGCCTGGCGAGCGTTAATTTAGCGACGGACGGGTAGGTCTGTCGGATTGAATTTCAATTGATCAGGATTGGAGGCGGCGGAGTGTCGGGGGACATCGACGCAATACAAAACCCGAGTTCATTAACGTAAAGCGCTCGCCGCATTTGGGAGCAGCGAGCACAGGCTTACTTTAACAGCCTGCGGAGAGAGTTGTCCAGATGTAAGATTAGCCGCGGATTTACGCAGATGATACGGATCTGAAATAGAGACCGAATGCTAAGAAGGCAGGGAGCAAGGAAAAGGTTCCAGCTCCGCCAACTGCAATCAGCCAAATTCCCTCATTCAGATCCGTCTCATCCGCGTTAATCCGTGGCTACCTATCTGAATCAAAAACTGTCGCCGAATTTCGAAATGGCGGGTTTCCATACGCCCACTTAGTACCACTGGAACACGCGATGCACGCTGGAAAGTCAGCTTTACACAACACTTTGCCGTGGCCGCTTCGCAGTTGGCACAAGCATTGCGAATTTACCGGCAGGCATTGAGGCGAACTGCCTGCGCATTAGGGCCGGGCACAAAAGGAGGAACAGATAATGCTTTGGACAATCTTCGTGATTCTCTTGATCTTGTGGTTAGTAGGCGTGGTTTCGAGTTACACGCTTGGCGGTTTTATCCACTTGCTGCTCGTGATAGCGCTGGTCGTGTTGCTCATTAATCTCATCAGCGGCCGCAGACCTGTGGTTTAGACTAATAGTAGTGAACCCTTTTCATCTCCTGCCCAGTGGGATCGTTCCCGCTGGGCAGGAGGTGGGTTTGCTCACCGATCATTCGCGGCCAGCGAAGCGTCTTCCGCGGCGTAGTCAAAGTCCTCGGGCGAGATTTGCTCGGGAGGATTCGTTCGTTCCCAGGCAATCGTTCGCCGCAAAGCTTCATCGAATGACATGATTTCAGCATAGCCAAGCTCGCGACGAATACGGCTTGAGTCAACTTCATACTGCTGACTAAAGTCGAACATGTCACGGCGCAGTGATGAAGGCAATCGATCCGCTGGCAGCGCAACTACTTCACCCTTCCAGCCGCTCACACGACCAATCGCGCGCACCCAGTCAGCTTCGGAAAGGGTTTCGGAATACGCCATATTGTAAACGCGCTCGGCCGCACGTTCATCCGTTACCGCCAACGCAATTGCATGCGCGACTTCTTCAACGTAACCGCGAGACCAGCGCCAACCAGCGTAGGCCTCGTCGAGCAGAATCGCCGGGCGCCCGTCGTCCATCCGTCTGATGTAAGAAAATAATCGATGCTGGAGATCTCCAGGGCCGTGCGTAGCAGGCAAGCGCAGTATCGTGGCCGGCAGGTTCGGATCATTAATCACTGCTCGTTCAATGGCGGTCTTGTTATAGTCGAGGCCGGCATTGGATAACTTCTCACGGAGCGGCGAATCCTCCGTGAGCGGGACCGCGTCAGGAGAACCAGGTTCCGTGCGCCAAAGCCGGCCGAACGCTCGATACACGTCCTGGCTGCTAATGACCACCACGCGTCGAGCCACTCCTACGAAAGCCTTTACACGAGCAGCGTCTTCCTCGCGCAGCGGCGCCATATCAAGAACGACTTCGGGATTTAGGCGCTTTAACTCATCTAAGTGTTCGGAGAAACTCGCGAAGTCCCCATGAACGTGGAGGACATGAACAGGTAACTCTGTTTCGGTCGCGCCGCGGTGAAAGATTGCAATCTCATGCCCGCGCGCCACAAGCTGTCGTACCACGTGCGGGCCGACGAATCTTGTGCCACCAAGGATCAGGACGCGCATAACAGGAATTGTAAATCAGAAACAGGATTTGGCCTGCGTCCTTAGATTGCCCTGGTAACTTATGCAGTTTGAACCAAACTGGATCGCTACCGAACGCCCGAGTCAGACTATTCATGTCTAAGGCCCTCGAGTTCGTCGGCGCTACGGGGCCAGTCGGAACGAAGAAGACGTGAGAGGGCGCGGTCGGCGAGAAGTTTGCCGCCAGTTTGGCAGTTGGGGCAATAGTTGGTTTCGTTTGAAGCGTAGCGAATGCGCTGGATCTTGTGACCGCAACGAAGGCATGGTTCCTGATACTTGCCGTGGACCGCCATCTCAGGCCGGAAGGCAGTGACTTTTTCGGGAAAGCTGCCAATCGCTTCGAGCGGAGCGGTCGCAAGCCGCCCTTCCTCACCTGGAGACATTCCATCTTGAACCTTGGATTTTGGACGTGGGGCTTTGGACGACGCAAGGGCCTGTTCGCTACTGCTGATTTTGGCCGCGCCCTCCCCAATGGTCGGGCTGCTGCCCTCAGCGCGCAGGAGTTCGATCCACTTCGTCAGCGTGGCGCGAGTCGAGTTGAACAGCCGATCGATTTCTTCGGCAGACAGCTTTTGCGTCAGGGCAACGGGAGAGAGTCGTGCCTCCCAAAGAATCTCGTCGGAATAAGCATTGCCGATGCCGCTCAGTAGGCGCGGGTCGGTGAGCGTGCGTTTCAGCGTATGGTTCTCCGACTGGATAACTTTGGCAAAGGTCGCGCAGTCAATCTCAAAAATTTCCAGTCCACCCGGATCGAGTTGGCTAAGGCCGGCCTCGGTCTCGATCAGGTGCAGGGAAGCACGCCGCTGAGTGCCGGCTTCGGTGAGCGAAAGAGTGCCGCTCCGGAAGTCGAATGTGGCGAGTCGGTTTTTGGAACCGCGACCCGAGCCCTGCGCCGCGCTCCGCCCCCTGACGAAAGCGGTTCTGACAGAAGGTTGCTCGCGCCAATGCAGCCGGCCGGCAATCATCAGATGCAGAACGAGCCAGAGATCTCCCTCCAGCCCTATACAAATCCGTTTGCCCAGTCTACGCAAAGCAACGACCCGCCGGCCTTCGACGCTACTGATCGGCGGCACTGCCGTGCGCAACAGAAAGGGCGACACGATGGTGACGCGTTCGAGCGTTTTCCGCAGGATGCGCTGCTCGAGGGCTTCGAGGTAGACGACGATGTCAGGAAGTTCAGGCATAGCAGACAGTGGGGAGTCAACAGTCAGCAGTCGACAGTGAACAGTCAACAGCAAATGGCAATCAGTAATCAACAATCAGCATTCAGCATTC
>DASWDX010000418.1:0-2206 GCA_036395055.1 Pyrinomonadaceae bacterium
TTCCGTCGTCACGAATTGTGGGCCGGAGGTTTGCACATCAGTTTCCGTTCTGCCCAAACATGGCAGGATGAGAGCCTGTTCACCGGTTATCAAATGCGCGCGGTTTAGTTTCGTCGAGACGTGCACCGTCAGCTTACACTGTCGCAATGCATCAGCGGTGTATTCGGTATCGGGAGTAGCCGAAAGAAAGTTTCCGCCAAGTGCAAAGAATACTCGTGCTTTCTCTTCGTGCATCGCTTGGATTGCCTTTACGGTATCGTAACCATTGCGGCGCGGCGGCTCAAAGTTGAACTCGGAGCCAAGCTTGTCAAGAAACGTGTCTGTCGGGCGCTCCCAGATTCCCATCGTTCTGTCACCCTGCACATTGCTATGCCCTCTGACAGGACAAAGTCCGGCTCCGGGTTTGCCGATTTGGCCTCGCAGCAACATCAGATTCACGATCTCCTGGATATTGGCGACGGCGTTCTTATGTTGCGTGAGGCCCATCGCCCAGCAGAAAATTGTGCGTTCGGATTCAATAAAGATTTTCGCGGCATCCTCTAGGTGAGTTTTTGAAACGCCACACTGTTCGAGTATGTCACCCCAATGCGCTTGTTGAAGCCCTGCGGCAAATCCCTCGAAGCCTTCGGTGTAGTTGCGTATGAACTCGTGGTCAACGACTTGACCGGGCCGGCGCTCCTCGAACGCAAGGACCTCTTTCATAATTCCTTTAAGCAACGCCACGTCGCCATTAATTCGCACCTGAAGAAACAAATCTGCCAGCGTCGTTCCACTACCAACCCAGCCCAAAAGCTCCTGCGGATGCTTGAACTGCGTCATGCCAACTTCGGGCAGCGGGTTGATGTGCACCAGCTTGCATCCATTCCGTTTCGCTTTTTGCAGCGCGGTCAGCATGCGCGGATGGTTTGTGCCCGGATTTTGTCCGATGACGAAGATTGCCTGGGCGAGTTCAAAGTCGTCGAGTGTCACCGTTCCTTTGCCGACGCCAATCGTTTCGCCCAGCGCTGACCCGCTCGACTCGTGGCACATGTTTGAGCAGTCAGGAAGATTGTTGGTTCCGAACAGTCGCACGAAGAGTTGGTAAAGAAAAGCAGCTTCATTGCTCGTTCGTCCAGAAGTGTAAAAAATTGCTTCGTCCGGATGGCTCAGTGAATTCAACTCGCCCGCGATCAGCGCAAAAGCCTCGTTCCAGCCTATGGGTTCGTAATTGGTCGCCGCGCGACGAAGCACCATGGGATGAGTGATGCGTCCTTGTTTGCCCAACCAGTAATCAGATTTCGCGGCCAGATCGGCGACGCTCCACTTCTGGAAAAACTCCGGAGTAACACGTTTCGTTGTCGCTTCATCAGCGACGTGCTTCGCGCCGTTTTCACAGAACTCTGCATGCGAGCGCTGGCCGTCTGGCTCGGGCCAGGCGCAACCCGGACAATCGAATCCGTTCTGCTGATTGAGTTTCAGTAGTGCGCGGACTCCGCGCGTCAAACCCATCTCATTCCAGGCAGTTTTCGCCGCAGCGATAACTGAAGGAGCGCCACCAGCCACCCTGGCTATCGGTTTGATTTGAACCAGCGAGGGCTCCTCGGGTGACTGAGCGCTGGCCGCAGTAGTTGATTCCTGATCCAACATTTTTGTTTTGTTATAGTCATTGTCCGAAGGTCAGAGTTCAACCCTTACGTTGCTGATTGTCAAGCCCAACTTCCTGACTGAACCGGGAGCAGTAACGACCGGATTCTTTTTCGGCCAAAGTTGTTACCGCCGGCTACGGCTCACGCGTTCTCATAAAGCGTGCGATTGATGAATGCTATCTAAATTTGACTTGCCCCGATCTTTAGCTTAAAAGCTTCTTCTCCACGAATTTAGTCTCAAGACGTCGCTTTTTTAACTGAGGACAACCCGAATGATTCGCTTGATTCATGGTTTCATTGCGTCGCTTCTAATAATTGCCGTTTGCGCCGTCGTCAATGCTCAACTCAAGCCCGGCCGCGATCCCAATCAACCGGTCGATCAGGAGTACACGAATAAGATTCGCGAATACACCACTGAGACTTTCTTCAACTCTCCTCTAACTGATTACCTTCCGGCGTCAGCCACTGTGCCCACGCCAATGTCGGTCCTGGGTAATGTTGCCGGCTCCCCGGGAAAACTACCGTATGCGGAAGAAGTCTATCGCTACATGCGCCTGCTGGAGAAAGCCAGCCCCCGCGTA
>DASWDX010000419.1:0-22452 GCA_036395055.1 Pyrinomonadaceae bacterium
CGCCACATTGAAGTCGCCGCAAAGAATTACCGACGCATCCAGCTGGTAGTTATTGTCAAAAAAGCTGCGCAACCGTCGCATCCAGTCAAGCTTAAACTCAAACTTTTCCGAACCCACCGCTTGACCGTTCGGAATATACACGTCGACGATGCGAACACCCGCAAAAGTGCCGGCGAGCAGCCGTGCGTGTGCTCCTTCCTGATCTTCATAATTGCCACGCTGCACGTCAACGCATTCCTGCTGCGCGATGATCGCCACGCCGTTATAGCTTTGTTGTCCAAACACGCTTGCGCAGTAACCGATTTTGGAAAATTCCTCGAAGGGAAATTTATCGTCAGTACACTTTGTTTCCTGCATGCAAAGAACGTCGGGCTGGACTGCCTCGAGCCAGCGGATGACGTGCGGCAAACGCGCGACTATTGAGTTAACGTTCCAGGTGGCGATTTTCATTTCAACAATTTCTGAGTGACGCCAGTACAGGGGTCCAAATCTTCACAACGATGCAATCAACCCAGCGAGCAACGCGCCCCGACGTGGGATGTCGTCGACAATGATGTGCTCATGTGTAGCATGCGCGCCGTCTCCGTCTATTCCCAGTCCATCAAGAACGGGAATACCCATTGCGGCGAGAAAATTTCCGTCTGATGCTCCCCCCACCTGCGTCTCGCCAAGCTCAAACTCGAGCATAGCGGCGATTGAGCGAGCAAGATCATAAAGCTTTACCACCTGTTCAGTTCTTTCCAGCGGCGGGCGATTAATGCCGCCAGTCACTTCTACGCGTACGCGCTCGTCATACGGAGTGGTATTAAGCAACGACTCTTCGACGACTTTCGCCTCCGCGGCTGTTGCGAAGCGGACGTCCAGCTCTGCCGCGGCTTCAGCCGCAACTACATTGGAACGCGTGCCGCCATGAACCACGCCTACATTTAGATGAATGCCAGTTCCGGAATCATTCAATGCCTGCAGACGCACAATTTGTTTCGCCAGTTCCAGAATGGCGCTGGCTCCCTTCTCTGGTTCGAGTCCCGCGTGCGCAGCGCGTCCTTCTACCTTCATCTGGTAAATGCCCGTACCTTTGCGTCCCGTCTTAACGCGTCCACCGACAGCGGGCGGCTCGAGTATAAGTGCGGTCCGAACTTTTTCCTTGACAGCGATTTCCTTCAACAAAGGCCAACCGGAAAGGCTACCAACTTCTTCATCACACATCAGCGCCAGAATGACTCCGCATCTCGGCTGTACATCGAAGTCATCCAAAGCATGCAGCAACGCTACTGCGAGGGCACAGTTGCCTTTCATGTCGAATATGCCTGGCCCATAGATGCGATTGTCCTCCAGCCGCCAGGGACGACTGGCGAGTGAGCCTCGCGAATGAACAGTGTCCGTGTGTCCGACCAGCAAAATGTTTCCGGCAGAGGCGCGATCCTGGAAGGCTCGGATTATCAAATGCTGGCCAAAGTTTGGAACATCAAACCGATCAATGGCGGCCACACAACGAGCCGTCTCGGCTGCCTTAGCCAGTAAATCCACAACGGCGCGACTACCAGAAACGTCTCCAGAAGGCGACTCCGTTTCCACTAATGTTCGCATCAACGAAACAATTCGGGGTTGCCGCTCGCGAAAACGCTCTTGCAACTCGCTTACAACTGCGCGTGAGATTTTGGTTTGCATCGATTTAGTTCCAAACTTTCAGCTCCGTGTGCAAAGCTCTGCATGAATCGTTTCTTTACGACTAGTCAGCGAATCTATTCGATCTCGATTGATATCGAAGCCCAGGCCAGGTTTCTCCGGCGCGACGATTGTTCCGCGCGTCGTCACGACAACTGGCGGATCGATGATGTCCTGTTCCCAGTATCTGGCGCTCGCTGATAGATCGCCAGGCAACGTGAATCCCTCGAGGGTAGCCATGGCGATGTTATGGGCGCGACCAATGCCAGACTCGAGCATGCCACCACACCACACGGGAATTTTGTTTTCCCGGCATACTTGTTCAACCTTTTGTGCCTGCGCATGTCCGCCAACCCGGCCAAGCTTGAGGTTGATTATCCCGGCCGCACCAAGCCGAATTGCATGCCGGGCGTCAGCACTTGAATGAATCGATTCATCAAGGCAGATGGGTGTGGCGATCTGCTTTTGTAGTTCAGCATGATCAAAAATGTCGTCACGAGCAAGTGGCTGTTCGATCATCATCAGATTGTACTGATCCAGCTGCTTGAACAAGGCCAGGTCGGCGAGTGTGTATGCGGAATTCGCGTCGGCCATCAAATGGATTTCAGGAAACTTCTCGCGCACCTGCGCAATGATTTTCAGATCCCACCCGGGTTTGATCTTGATCTTTATGCGCTGATAGCCGGTCGCCAGCTCTTTTTCTATTTTCTCGATCAGCGATTCCGGGGTGGTCTGTATACCAAGAGAGACGCCGCTCGAAATCTCGCCGTGCACGCCTCCGAGATGTTTCCAGAGAGGGCGGCCCAACATGCGCGCTTCGAGATCCCAGCAGGCTGTTTCGATTGCGGCTTTCGCCATCCGGTTCCCGCGCACCGCCCGCATGTGCTCCAGGGTGTCTGCCGCACTCTGAAGCTCCTTGCCCACAACCATCGGCGCGAGAAAGGTAGTGATTGTAGTCCATGCGGTTTCGGTCCATTCCTCGCAGTAGAAAGGTCCTTCGCCGGCAGTACACTCGCCCCACCCTTCAGACCCATCTTTGTCTATAATGCGGACAAGCAAGATGCGCCGTTCGGTAGTGCGTCCAAAACTTGTCTCGAAGAATTGAACTAAGGGAAGACGAATTTCGCGCAGTTCAACGGAAGTAATGATCACTATGGGAAAGTCCTGTTCGGCGATGGAGTGGAAATATTATGACATGCCACTGCGGTTTTCAGCAGCCAAAAAGAAAGACGGCCCGAAAGATCGGAAACCGTCTTGCCCGGCCCGTGTCGGTTTGTGTCGTCATTCAGTCGACGTCTTTTCCTGGTTGTTCAATGCGGCATGCATCGTGTGCCACGGGAGTGAGGCACATTTCACCCGGACGGGAAACTCGCGTACACCTGAAAATATCTTCAGATTGCCGAGGTCATTGGGCGTGCTCTCCTCATCCAGTTCACCTGTCACCATGGCATGAAACTCACCGAAGAGTTTTTCCGCTTCCTGCTTGCTTCTTCCCTTCACCGCCTGGGTCATCATGCTCGCTGCAGCTTTGGAGATCGCGCACCCCGAACCTTCGAAGCTTATATCCTTCACGGCCTCATCTTCCAGATTCAGATACACCATCAAATGATCGCCACAGAGTGGATTGAAACCCTCGGCCGAATGGTTAGCCGTCTCAAGCCTGCGAAAATTCCGTGGCCTTTTATTGTGATCGAGAATGACCTGTTGATATAGTTCGCTTAGTTCTGACATAGGACAAAACGGTGAATGGTGAATCGTAAATCGTAAATAGTTAACACGAGTTAGCTGGCAGCTGAACTGGTCGTTTGGCTAACGCTTTTTCTATTTACGATTCACGATTTACGATTTACGAGAAAATTTGAACGACCTTTTCAACTGTCCGCGCCAGTACATCTACTTCCTCCTTCGTATTATAAAAAGCAAACGACGCCCGCGCGGTGGCTGGAATATTAAACCGCTGCATCACGGGCTGCGCGCAATGATGCCCGGCGCGAACAGCGATACCTTCCTGATCGAGAATGGTGCCGATGTCATGCGGGTGAATATCGTCAATCACGAATGACAACACACTCGTTTTCTCCCGCGCCGCGCCGACAATGCGCACTCCTTCAATTGCCTTGAGCCGTTCGGTAGCATAGCGCAACAACTCGTGCTCATGTGCTGCCGCCTTTTTCCGGTCAATTGAATTCAGATAATCGATGGCGGCACCGAGGCCAATTTGTGAAGCGATGGCCGGAGTTCCCGCTTCAAACTTATTTGGCAAGTCCGCATAGGTGGTTTTTTCAAATGTGACGCTTCTGATCATGTCGCCGCCGCCCTGGAACGGGTTCATGTTCTCCAGCAATTCGGCCTTGCCATAAACTATGCCGCTGCCGGTAGGCGCAAACATCTTGTGGCCCGAAAAAGCATAGAAATCGCAATCAAGATCCTGGACATCTACGGCCATGTGGGGGGCGCTCTGGGCGCCATCGATGAGGACCGGCACGCCATACTTATGCGCCTGGTCGATCATCTCCTTAACCGGATTGATCGTGCCGAGCGCATTTGATACATGGGTAAAGGCCACAAATTTCGTTTTATCACTGAGCAGCGAGTGGTATTCGTCCTGAAGTAACTCGCCCGCGTCATTCATCGGAATCACGCGTAAAATTGCACCCTTCTCTTCGCAAAGCATCTGCCAGGGAACGATGTTCGCGTGATGCTCCATCGCGGAGATAATGATCTCATCGCCCGCGCCAATGAACTTGCGCCCATAGCCATGCATTACCAGATTGATTCCTTCGGTGGCACCACGAACAAAAATACATTCCTTCGCCTCGCGCGCGTTGATGAAACGCTTCACTTTTTCCCGCGCGCCTTCGTAGGCGGTGGTCGCTCTCTGACTTAGATAGTGAACGCCGCGATGAATGTTGGAATGTTCGTCTTCGAGATAAATACTGCCGCGGTCAATTACCACTTGAGGCACCTGGGAAGACGCGGCGTTGTCCAAATAGACGAGCGGCTTGCCGTTAACGATTTGGCGCAGGACAGGAAAATCTTCACGAATTCGTTCTACTTCGAAACCATCTGAAGCGCCAGGAACTACACGCTCGTCAACTAGAAGTTTTTCAGTGCTGCTCATAACGTTACACTTCCAGTCGAGCATTGAGACGATGCAGCACTGCCTCATCCAGCTGCTGCCTAATCGACTCAATCTTTATCTTGCCAATTACTTCTTCCGCGAAGCCATAGGTCAAAAGATTGCGGGCCAGGTCGTAATGGATTCCGCGGGTTTCCAAATAAAACAGTTCATCCTGATCAATCTGTCCCACGGCGGCGCCGTGCGCGCACTTCACATCGTCAGCCAGGATTTCGAGTTGCGGTTTTGTATCCACGCGCGCTTCGTTCGACAGCAACAGATTCTTGTTTGTCTGCATTGCGTCGGTCTTTTGCGCATCGTGACGAACAAAGATTTTGCCGTTGAAGACCGCGCGCGACTTGCCGTCGAGGATACCTTTATAAAGCTGATGACTCGTGCAATGGGGCTTCCGATGATCTATCACGGAGTGGGTGTCGGTATGCTGCGCTGTAGTGACAAGATAGAGACCATCCACCCAACACTCTGCACCATCGTGATCCATCGTCACGTTAATATCGTGTCTTGAAATCTCGCCGCCAAACGTGACTACTGTAGAGTCGTAACGGGAATTCGGGCCCAGGTCGGCCACTGTCGCGGCTACGTGAAAGGCCTCGACACTCTCACGCTGCACTTTGTAGTGCTCGAGTCCCGCACCTTCCCGCAGCACAATCTCAACCACGGCGTTAGTAAAATACTCGCCCGCGTCAGTACCGACATAGCTCTCAACCAAAGTAGCGTTGCTATTTGCTTCGGCAACTACCAACACGCGCGGAAAGCTTGCAGTCCGGTTACCTTCTGACAGGAAAAGGAGATGAATTGGCGCTTGAACAACAACGCCTTTTGGAATAAACACAAACGCGCCGCCGGAAATAAACGCCGTGTTCAAAGCGATGAAACTGTGGGCAACGTAATCGGCCTCGCGCGCGAGATGCCTGCGGACAACTTCACTGTAACGCTCGTCCGCAATCGCTCGTGAAAGATCGATCGCGACTACTTCCTGCGGAAGCGCTGTTAACGAGGAAAGGTCGTCGCGAAGAACGCCGTTAACGAAAACCAACTGACTTTTTTCGGCTTCCGCAACACTAAAGCCTGCCAGTTCGTTCGCTCCCAACTCATTGGCTGCTGCAACGGCTGGTTTCTGAGGCTGGAACGCAGCCTTCGTGATCGGCGCAACGTTGGTATACTTCCACTCTTCATTCCTGGTCGAAGGAAAGCCCAACTCCTGAAGAGAATCCATCGCGCTCTCACGCAAGCGCGCGAGCCACGATACAGAGGATTCCGGTTGACTCTCCTGAAGAGTTTGAAAAGCTGTGCGGTACGAATTCTCTTGTCTTAGTTCGGTCGCCATTATCTTTAGTTTGTCTGGGCGCCTATAACACTCGGCTCGGAATTGGTCGTTTTCAGCCAGTCGTAACCCTTCTCTTCAAGCTCCAGCGCAAGCTCCTTGCCACCTTCTTTAGCAATGCGCCCGTTAGCAAGCACATGTACAAACTGCGGCACTATGTAATCAAGCAGGCGCTGATAATGTGTCACGAGGATGACGGCATTTTCTGAGTTGTGAAGTTGATTGACGCCGCCGGCGACGATTCTGAGAGCGTCGATATCCAAACCAGAATCAGTTTCGTCAAGAATCGCGAGCCTGGGTTCGAGCACGGCCATCTGCAAAATCTCGTTACGCTTTTTTTCGCCGCCGGAAAATCCCTCGTTGACTGAACGCGTCATGAAGCTCGCATCCATCTCCACGATCTTCGCACGCTCGCGCAACAACTCCTTGAATTCCAGCGGATCCAATTCTTCCTCACCCAGGTGTTTGCGCTTCTCGTTGTAAGCAAGGCGCAGAAACTGTGCATTGGAAACGCCAGGTACTTCAATCGGATATTGAAATGCCATGAAGACACCTTCACGCGCTCGCTCATCGGGAGGCATTTCCAACAGATTCTTACCTTCGTAGAGAACCTCGCCCTTCGTTACCTCATACGCCGGATGCCCGCTCAGAACTTTTGCCAGGGTCGACTTGCCCGAACCATTTGGCCCCATAATGGCATGAATTTCACCCTTCTTAACGGTCAGGCTGATCCCTTTGAGGATCTCATTGCCGTCGATGCCTGCATGCAAGTTTTTGATCTCTAACATGAAAATAATTTACTCGCTAATTTCTTTGGGTCATAGGTATCGGGTGCCAGGGGCCAGTGAAAGCGAGTCTTCCGGCACCTGACACCCGACACCCAGGAACTGCATTTCAGCCGACGCTGCCCTCGAGCTTCATTCCGAGAAGTCGCTGCGCTTCGACAGCAAATTCCATCGGCAACTGCAAAAATACATCCTTGCAAAAGCCGTTAATGATCAGGGAAACTGCGTCTTCCTGCGAAATTCCGCGTTGCTGCAAATAGAACATCTGCTCCTCGCTAATCTTTGAGGTTGAAGCCTCATGTTCCACACTCGAGGTATTATTCATCACTTCAATGTAGGGAAACGTATTCGCGCCACAGTTTGAACCGATCAACATCGAATCACATTGCGTATAGTTTCGCGAGTCTTCGGCCTTCGGCATCACTTTCACGAGTCCGCGATAGCTGTTATTCGATTTGCCTGCCGCGATTCCCTTCGAGATGATCGTCGAGCGCGTGTTCTTGCCAAGATGGATCATCTTCGTTCCGGTATCGGCCTGCTGCGCGTGATTGGTCAAGGCGACAGAATAGAACTCACCTATCGAATTGTCGCCCTGCAGAATACAAGACGGGTACTTCCAGGTGATCGCCGAACCAGTTTCAACCTGCGTCCACGAAATCTTCGAATTTCGTCCCGCGCATTTGCCGCGCTTTGTGACGAAATTGTAGATGCCGCCAACACCTTCTTCATCGCCCGCATACCAGTTCTGGACTGTCGAGTACTTAATCTGCGCATCGTCAAGCGCAACCAGCTCGACAACGGCAGCATGCAACTGGTTTTTATCAAACTTAGGCGCCGTACAACCTTCAAGATAAGAAACATGCGAGCCTTCCTCGGCAACGATCAATGTGCGCTCAAACTGTCCTGACTCTGAATTATTTATTCGGAAATAAGTTGAAAGCTCCATCGGACAGCGCACACCCTTCGGAATAAAGCAGAACGAACCATCGGAAAACACCGCACTGTTCAGCGCTGCGAAGAAGTTGTCATTGGTGGGAACGACGGAGCCCAAATACTTGCGTACCAGATCCGGGTATTCCCGAATTGCTTCGGTAAACGAACAGAAGATAACGCCGTGTTTCTTGAGTTTTTCTTTATAGGTTGTCGCTACTGAAACCGAATCGAAGACGGCGTCCACCGCAACACCCGCAAGTTGCTTCTGTTCAGTTAAAGGAATTCCTAGCTTCTCAAATGTGAGTAGGAGCTCTGGATCTACTTCGTCAAGGCTGGCTTTCGTCGCCTTCTGTTTTGGCGCACTATAGTAGATGACGTCCTGATAGTTGATTTCAGGATATGTGATGTTTGGCCAATGCTTCGGTTCAATCATTGTCAGCCAGTGGCGATATGCCTTTAACCGAAACTCCAACATCCACTCAGGCTCGTTCTTTTTTTCAACAATCAGACGAATCGTGTCTTCCGTGAGTCCACGAGGGATAACGTCAGACTCGATGTCTGTGACGAAACCGTATTTATATTCTTGTTTACCTAATAGTTCTGCTGTGCTCATCTGTTATCAATCTTCCAAATACTATTCCCATCACACCTGTACGCGACTCGATTCCGATCTTTGCATCTGCTTCGTGCCCTGGATCTTGTGAAGGACCGCGTCAACGTTCGCTTCCGAGCCGAGAAGTTGCGACAACGTAATCTCCGCTAGGGCCTTTTCAACAATCTGATGGAGTTCCACAATGACTGGCCTAATGCCACAGTCGCCAGTATGAACGCACGAATCGAGGACTCCAGCGTAAGTTTTACAGTGAGTCTCCATGCTCTCGTCGCCCAGCACGCTGATAACTTCGTTAAGATGGATAACTGACGCTGGTCTCGAAAGTCGATAGCCACCTTTGATGCCACGCTGCGATTGCACAAACCCAGCCTTATTAAGAATCCACATCAGCTTTCCGGCGTTGGCGACAGAAATACCTTCCCGGCGCGAAATCTGCGAGAGAGTCAACGACTCCCCTTGCGCATCCGCCCGCGCGAGTTGCAGTAAACAGCGCAACCCATATTCTTCCTGTGCCGATATCTTCATGAAGGACTACTGCGCCTCCTTGCTGCCCACTCGCCCACGAACGCCTCAACCCTTGTTATGAAGCCAGTTTAACTAATCCTTACTTTTAAGTCAACATTACTGTTCTGCTGGGATTCGGGAGGATGGCGACCTTCTTAGCGATTGTGAAGGCCTTAAAGAATGAAGGTAAAATCGATATACCCGATCAGACGCGCCGGTCGGTTTCCATTGGAAATCCCGTCAAAAGACCACTGCCTGGCGGCTTCTTCGGCCGCCGATATCAGAAGCATCGGACCCTCTGAGCGGGAAATCGCAATAACCTTGCCGGACTCATCAACTATCACATGCACCCTCACCAATCCGGCAGTGCCGTTCTGTTTTGCCATGGCTGGATAGTTTGGCACGACTTTCTTTGTGGCCCTGGCATTTAAGGAGCCAGCATCGATAATCGGCTGTTCGTCAGACTTGGAAACTCCGGGTGCTTGCGTGCCAGACTCGATCCTGCCAGTTTGCTCCGCAGCATTAGGCGATGAATTAGCAGTGGCCTCCAGGTCGACGGAGTCCTTCCTCTCAGGCGCCTTAATCTGAAGAGGCGTCTCGGAAGTTTTCTTCGTCGAGTATGGCGAAGGCGCAGTGACTTTATTCGCGGGTGACTGACCAGGCCGTAAGGGACGAATACCTCCGAGGGACGCAATCTGCGTTTGCGAAGATGCGAGCGCCTCGCGTGCACTCGCATACTCGGTCACCCACTTAGTTTGATCTTCGCTGTCCCTGGCGAGAGAAAGACGTATCCCGAGCACATCTTCAAGCAACGATAGAGAATCGTAATCTTTCCGCCCGCGCGAAATTTCTTTAGCCTGAGCGATCATTCTTTCCAGAAGAGATCGCAAGCGATTCAAGTCGCTTACCGCTTCCGCCGGCAGATTTGAGTCGATAGTGCTAATTCCAAAACTTCGATAGCGCGCCAGATGCGTGCGAGCGCCGTTTACTGCTTGTCCAGCCAGCGCGAAATAGCTTCCGAGCGACCCATCCTTTTGGGCGGAACGGCTCTGGTAATTCTCTTCGAGCAGCGCTTCAGCTCGCCCGTAGTTTCCCTCTTCCAGGTAAACGCTCATCAGCATGATCGAAGTAATGTTACGAACGGAATAGTCCTGGGTTGCTGCCCTGACTGACTCGAGCTCGCTGGCAGCAGTATCCAACCGATGAGCAGCGATTAAAGCGCGAGCGCGCGCGATGCGTGTTTGCAATGCTTCCACGGATTTTGAGGCATCTGCAGCAGGCTGTGCGGAATCAGTCGGAGATTGTCCCTGGATTGAAACGGAAAGAAATATGATGAAGGCTAAAACTAAAAGAACTGCACTAAACGGCTGAAAGCGTCTTGATAATCTAATTCGCTTCACTACACTGTGCTCCTAAAAGTGCAAAAGCGAGCTTAATGCTCGCTTACGAGTTAAACTAATTTGGACGCCCTATTATCGTTCGTTCTTACGTTCCAGGCAAGTGCTCGGGCTCAATTAATTTTCGGCCTTGCGCCTAAACTACTCAAACTCTTAATTACTTGATCACGGAAAATACGAGCGCCTTCTTTTATAACAGGCTCATCCAGCGTTAATAAACGCCGGTCGCGCATTACAATCTTTCCGTTGATGATTACTGTCGCGACATCGGAAGCTTTTGTCGCATACACCAGGTCGGAATACACATTATACAGCGGTATCTGATTGAGTGAGTCCCGGTTGACCAGGACCAGGTCCGCGCGCTTTCCTTTCTCGATCGAGCCGATCTCTTTTTCGAGATGCAATGCCTGCGCGCCGCGAATCGTCGCCAGCTCAAACGCCTCTTCAGCAGACATTACTTTCGGATCGCCACTAAAAACCTTATGAAGCTTGGCTGCTGTATCCATCTCTTCCCACATGCTCAAATCATTATTCGAGGCAGCGCCGTCCGTTCCCAGGCCCACTCTCACCCCGTCAGCCATCATCTTTGGAACCGGAGCCACCCCCGATGCAAGCTTCATGTTTGACTGCGGATTGTGAACTACGCCCACACCAACCCGTTTCAAAATATCGATCTCGCCGGCGCTGGGCCAAACCATGTGCGCGGCAATTACGCGATCGCTCAGAAATCCGATTCGCGTGAGATAGTCGACGGGGCTCGCTCCCTTTGCTTTGAGGCTATCGTCCACTTCTCTTTTTGTTTCCGAGATGTGCGTCACGATGGGTGCGCCGGTTCGATCGGAAAAAGCGCGAATGGCCTTCAGATGTTCCTCAGAAACAGTATAAGGAGCGTGAGGCGCGATCGCGGGGACAATTAAGTCATTTCCTTTCCACTTCTGGACAAACCTCTCGACATACGCCATCGCCTCGGCGTTAGTCTTGTTATCGGCGACGGGAAAGTCGATGATAGTTTCTCCCAAAACGCCACGTACGCCCGCTTTCGCCGTTTCATCGGCAATCGCATCTTCGAAGTAATACATATCGCAGTACGTAGTCGTACCACCACGAATCATTTCAGCTAACCCCAGTCGCGTTCCCGCACGAACGAATTCCTCGGAAACATTCCTGGCCTCGGCTGGAAAAATGTACTTTGTGAGCCAGTCCTGCAGGTCGAGATCATCAGCGAGACCTCTAAAAAGGGTCATGGGAATGTGGGTGTGCCCATTGATGAGACCGGGGATGATGAGCTTTCCGCTTGCGTCGACTCTATCCGCCGCGCTGTACATTCTGATGAGGTCCCGACTCGATCCGACCGCCACGATGCGCCCTCCGGCAACAGCCAATCCGCCGTCCTGCAGGATGCGGTGGTCCTTGTCCATGGTCACGACCGTGCCGTTGAGCACGAGTAGATCGACTTGCATCATGTGCCTGCCCCTGTTCCGTTGTGCGGCTGCGGGCAACGGAACGAAGAGAATCGTGCTGATAAGCATGAAGAGGATGAATATTTTTTTGGACATACTCTCAGTGGCAAGGTAACGTTCTATCTATCAAAATGATTGCCGCCTGGAATCCGGACTTGTCCGGCTCGTGACGGACATACACGAGTTGTAAACGACAAGTGCACTTTAGAAAGTTAAAAACTCTACTCATCAGATTCGTTTGGCAGCTGTTTCGCAGCGCTGCTGAGAAAGCGGGCATCGAAAGCGCGCGGCAACAGCTCTCGGATAGAAACCACCTGAGTTGCACCGCGAAGATTTCCCAATATGATAGTTGCGTTTTTAGCAAACTCCCAGATGATCTGCCGGCACGTCCCGCACGGGGGTGTTAACGATTCCGTGTCGGCGATAACCGCCAGCTCGGTAAATTGTCTTTCGCCTTCCGACAGAGCTTTCCAGATGGCGACACGCTCGGCGCAAACTGTTAATCCGTAGCTCGCGCTCTCGATATTACAGCCGGTATAAACCTTCCCCTCTGCGGTTCTCACCGCCGCGCCTACCAGGAAGTTTGAGAAAGGCGCAATAGAGTGGAGTCGCGCCGAGGTTGCTGTTTCTCTCAGTTCCTGCAAACTTTCTTCGCTCAAGATTGGCCTCCAACCGAGGTCAGAGCCCCAGCCAACCTCTCACGAATCTTTCCACTAATCAGATCTATGCTCACAACATTATGACCACCTTCCGGAATGATGACGTCAGCAAAACGCTTTGACGGCTCGACGAACTGCATATGCATCGGGCGCACAGTAGCGATGTACTGTTCAATGACCGACTCTACCGTCCGGCCTCTCTCCGCAATGTCGCGGCGTAAACGGCGAATGAAACGAATGTCATCAGGCGTATCGACAAAAACTTTAATATCCAGCTGCTCAAGCAGACGAGGATCGGCAAAGATCAGTATGCCTTCCACAATCACAATCGGCTTGGATTCAACTGTGCGAGTTTCGTTCAGGCGCGTGTGTGTCTTGAAATCGTAGATTGGCAGTTCAATAGGCTCGCCTGCTTTCAGCCTGCGAATGTGGTTGACGAGCAAGTCGTTGTCGAGCGCGTCGGGATGATCGAAGTTGGCAACCTGGCGATAATCGAGCGGCAGATCCTTGATGTTACGGTAATAAGAGTCTTGCTGAATAAAGACTACTTCGCTCGCCTTGACCGTTTCCAGAATGCGGTTTGCTACCGTTGTCTTACCCGACCCGGTCCCGCCTGAAATGCCGATGATTAGTCTCACAAGAAACTCTTCTTCCCTGTCTTTCGAGAATTCCAAGTGCGCCCCAACATTTCCAGCCTAATTCGACGGACACTCAGGTCCGCGCTCTCCTGTGTCTTTTTTAGAAGCCGAACGAGTCCAGAGAACCACTAGGTTCAAAAGTACAGTCTCGACATCTTTCTCTGATTCACATGATGCAAACCGGGCACCGTCTGCTTTCTAACGGCTATCGGTCGTTCGCTGGAGGAACACTTGTCGGCGACTTCGCGATCACTCGGCGCAGTAACTGCGTAAATGTTTCGCGGACGCGCCGGCCCGTCTCCATCACTTCTTCATGGTTAATCGGACTTTCATTAATGCCGGCAGCCATGTTTGTAATGCACGAGATTCCTAAAACCTTCATGCCCATTTGGTGAGCAACAATAGCCTCTGGAACAGTACTCATTCCGACAGCGTCGGCGGCAAAAGCTCGCAGCATGTGAATCTCCGCGGGTGTTTCGTAACTTGGTCCTGCCAGGCCCGCGTAAATGCCACGCCGCAGAGTCAAACCCAGTTCGTGAGCTTCTTCAATTGCCAATTCCTGCAACTCGCGAGAATATACTTCCGACATATCAGGAAAGCGCGGGCCAAAACGTTCGTCGTTGGGACCACGCAGTGGATTAACCCCCATCAGATTCAGGTGATCGCTTATGACCATCAAGGCGCCCTGGGTTAGCTCCACATCAACGCCGCCGGCGGCATTGGTTAGGATCAGCGTGTCGATGTCGAGCAACTTAAAAGTTCTGATTGGAAAAGTAACTTCCTCAAGCGAATAGCCCTCGTAGTAATGTACTCGCCCCTGCATGGCCAAAACCGGCACGCCCTCGACCTTTCCAATCACCAGGTTGCCGGCGTGTCCCTCGGCAGTGGAAGACACGAAGCCCGGAATTTCTCGATAGGGTAAGGTAACGGAGTCTTTAAATTCCTCCGCAAAGTCGCCGAGTCCACTGCCTAAAACGATCGCGATGCGCGCTGTAAGAGAAGTGCGCGACCGAATAGTGCGCGCTGCGTTTTCAGCGCGCGAATAGAGACTCGATGAAGCGGCTTCAACCATGACTGCAATGATAATAGGGCGCGGCTACACAGAGACACCAAGGAACAATTCAAGTTAAGGAGTCTCAAAGGTTGGGAAGGTGGGCTTGCCCCCCGCCCGTTGAATACCATTCAACCAGAGCGGGGGCAAGCCCACCTTCCAGACCATGAGATTTTCGTTCTTGAATCAACACGTCCAAGCGTTGCCTCGTTACATTCCGAACCGGAGCGGTTTGCTTTGCTTTCTCATCTTTCCTTTTCGTAGGGAATCCCCAGAGCTTTTGGAGGCCGCGATGAACCTATAAATCCCGCCAACACGATAATCGTTAAGACGTAAGGCACCATTTGAATAAACTGTACCGGAATGTCTTCTCCAGAGGGAAGCTTTACTACTCCCTGCATCTGGATGGAGATGGCCTCCGTAAAACCAAACAACAAACACGCGAGCAGCGTCTGAAACGGACGCCACTTACCGAAGATCAAGGCGGCCAGTGCAATGAAGCCGCGGCCAGACGTCATATTCCTGGTAAACAACGACGACTGCCCAATTGACAGGTACGCTCCCCCGATTCCGGCCAACGCCCCAGACAATAACACGCCGGCATATCTCATTCGCGCAACCGGCACGCCGGCGGCATCGGCGGCTTCCGGATTCTCGCCGACCGATCGCAGCCGTAACCCGAAGGGAGTTTTGTACAAGACATACCAGGTCAGCGGGACCAGTGCGAAGGCAATTAACATCGGGAGGCGAGGTATCAGTTGTTCTCTCGGAATTTGTGGCGTGGAGCCGGAGGATAAGAAGAAAGCGCCGCTCAGAAATGCCGGCATACCGATCATAAGAATATTAATCGCAGTGCCGGTGACAACTTGATCAGCTTTGTAGCGAATACAAGCAACGGCATGTATCGCCGCAATCAGCATTCCCGCAAGCATCCCGGCTAGCAATCCCGTATATGGGTTGCCTGCGGCATAGGTTACGGCGGCAGCCGTAAAGGCTCCGGCAAGCATCATTCCTTCAAGCGCAATATTGATGACGCCTGAGCGTTCGGAGAACAGCCCTCCCAGCGCCGCCAGGATCAATGGCGTGGAAAGCCGTATGGTTGACCAGATAAGCGCGATCGTAAAGATTTCGGCCATCGATTTACACCTTAGAGATTTACACCTTCGAGCGTTTCATTAAACCAAATTTTGCAAACGGACCACGGAAAAAAGCTTCCGCTGCCACAAATAGAATTATGGTGCCCTGTAACACCTGAACGATGTCTTTAGTGACGTGTTCGGTGAAGGCGTCAACAGGAATGCCGCCGCGCTGAAGAATTGCAAAGAGCAGCGCGGAAATAATCACACCAACAGGATGATTACGGCCTAAGAGCGCGACGGCGATCCCCGTGAAGCCATAATTATCCGAAAAGCCATCGTAGTAACGATACCGATAGCCAAGCACTTCATTGATGGCAACCAATCCTGCGAGCGAGCCGGAGATCGTCATAGCGATAACGATCTGCTTGCGAACCGAGATCCCGCCATATTCGGCTGCACCGGGATTGGTTCCGGTAGCCCGCAGTTCGTAGCCCCATTTTGTGCGCCACAGAAAAAGATAAACCAACCCGCAACAGATTAGCGCGAGCACAAACGAGAGATTGAGGGGAATCCATTGAGGCAAGCCCGGAATGAACTTTCCTAACCGGGCGATATGCGCGCCTTCTCCGATCGCAACGCTTTCCATGATCGGATCGCCCGGCATTTTGTAATGATACTGAGTAAAGTAACTCAACAGTGCAATCGCCAGAAAGTTCAACATGATCGTGTTGATAACTTCGTGCGATCCGAAACGTGCTTTCAATATCCCGGGAATCGCTCCCCACAGGCCACCGGCCAGAACTGCCGCCAAAAAGCAGAATAGGATGAGCAGCAGCGAAGGTAAACTCGCAATCGGCGAACTAATGACTTCGCCGCTCGGCGCTTTGATGAATACGCCACCAAACTTTATCCCGACCCAGGCGGTGGCAAATGCCGCCACATACAATTGGCCTTCGGCGCCGATGTTGAGCAGGCCGCAACGAAAAGCAACCATCACGGCAAGACCCGTAAAAATCAATGGCGTTGCGTAAAAGAGTGTGTAGCCAATGCCAACCGGCCACGAGAAGGCGCTACCAAACAGCAAACGGTACGCCTCCAGCGGATTATCGCCAATAATGAGAATCAAAATTCCAGCAACAATAAAAGCGGCTACGACGGCGATGAGCGGAAACAAAAGTTCGCGTAAAAGTTTCATTGGATTTCAGATTTTGAATGATTTTGAATCTCAAATCTCAGATTGGTTTGCGGTCTTTGGCCTTAGGTCTTTGGTCTTTGGCATCCCTCTAAAATTTAAGAACCGCTAGAGTCTCGAACAGAGACCAAAGGCCCAAGCCCGAAGACCAAAGGCCGCTTCAGTGTCCCCGCGTCATCAGCAACCCGATCTCTTCGATAGTTGCGCTCTTTGGATTGACTTCGCCCACGATGCGCCCTTCATGGATGATTAGTAAGCGGTCTGAAAGCGACGTAACTTCTTCAAGCTCGGCGGACACCAGCAACACCGCACAACCAGCATCGCGCAAGTTGACCAACTTCCGATGGATGAACTCGATGGCGCCGATATCGACGCCACGCGTCGGCTGCGAGACCAGCAACAGCTTTGGATCGACTTTGAATTCTCTGCCAATTATTAACTTTTGCTGGTTCCCTCCGGAGAGTGAACGCGCGGGAAGATCGGGGTTTGCCGGCCGCACATCAAACCCTTCGATAATCTCGTTTGCGCGGCTGCGAATCGCTGCGTTGTCCAAAAGGACGCCTGCGTAAGTAACGATCGGATTGCGATAATGCACACCGAGGATCGAGTTCTCAGCGAGATTGAATTCCAGAAGCAATCCGCGGCGATGACGGTCTTCAGGTATGTGGGCGATTCCCAACTCTCGCCGCAACCGCGCGCCTTCATGAGTAATGTCGCGATTTCCAAAAAGGATCTGCCCCGATAGTTGAGATGGACTTATCAATCCGGCCAGAGCTTCGATCAATTCTGTTTGACCATTTCCTTCGACTGCGGCGATGCCCAGGATTTCTCCCTTACGAACTTCAAAGGAAACGTTATCTACTCGCTTGGCTCCACCCCTCGCCACAACTGAGAGATCCCTAACGTTCAACTCAGCACTTCCCGGCCTGGCGTCTGGTTTTTCAACGCGCAGCAGCACTTCACGACCTACCATTAGTCGAGCTAGTTCAGCGGCGCTCGTTTCTTTCGTCTGTAAGCGGCCGACGACACGACCATCGCGCATTACGGTGACCTCATCAGAGATCGCAAGCACCTCAGCCAGTTTGTGAGTGATTATTACAACGGTCTTCCCCTGCTCACGCATTCTGCGTAGGATCGAAAAAAACTCGTCAACTTCCTGAGGTGTCAAAACTGCGGTTGGTTCGTCGAGGATTAGCAGACGTGCGTGGCGGTAGAGCGCCTTTAGCAGTTCGACGCGCTGTTGCTGTCCGACAGACAAATGCTCGATGATTACATTAGGGTTGACCGCCAACTTGAACTCTTCAGAGAGCCTGCGAATTTCCACACTGGCTTTGGCGAGATCGAGAGCAACTCCATTACCTGGCTCAGCGCCGAGCACGATGTTTTCAGCGACAGTCATCGTATCCACCAGCATGAAATGTTGGTGGACCATGCCTATGCCTAAGGCAATGGCATCGTGAGGCGTCTCTACATTGTGCACATGGCCGTCAACCAGTATTTCGCCTTCATCGGCTTTATAAAACCCATACGCGATGCGCATCGCCGTCGATTTACCGGCGCCGTTCTCGCCAACGATGGCATGAATGGTACCGGGCTTGACGACGATATTGATATGGTCGTTCGCAAGGACAGCACCAAAACGCTTGGTTATGTTTCGTAACTCGAGCACTGATTTGATCTTCGGTCTTCGGTCTTTGGTCTTTGGTCTTTGATTTTCAGGCGAGCGCCCTTAGTTGATTTTGGCGAGAGACCGTCTCCTCGTCTCCAATGATCCAATTGAGCGTAGATAAGCGTTCAACTTCGGCGTCAATTCTTTCACCAAAGGGAGCAACTCGTTAACCTGCTTCTCACTGAGCAGTCTTCGGCGGTAGGCTCGACGCAGCCAATGTTGCGTCTCGTATAACGAACCCCTGGCCACCCTCAGGAATCGACGAATCTCTGGATCAGTTCCTCTCCCGCTTCCTTCTGCAATGTTGGCTCCGATACTGTCGCCCGCTCGGACTAGCTGCTTGCCTACCGTGTCTCTTGCAAGCCTGTCCCACCGAACAACAGTCCTCCATATCTGGTCCGACAATTTTTCGGATAGTTTGTAAATCTGCAGATTCTCAAAATTGGTCTTCTCCATTTGAAAGGTCCTCAAGCGGAGGGTGGTTGTCGAAGTACTAAAGTAGTACTAAGCTCAAGCGATTTGCCAAAGACCAAAGACCGAAGACCGAAGACCCAAGACCGAACCAATCTATTTCTCCATCAAATCTACAACCTTGATTTCGCCGTTGATAATTTTCTTCTTTGCTTCTTCAACTTGTTGGATCATCTCGGGAGTGACAAGGTCTTTATTGTTTTCATCCATTGCATACCCAACGCCATCCTCGTTCAGCCCATACACGTGAAAACCGGCTTTGAACTGTCCGTTAACAACATCCTGGATAATCGCATAGACGGCGTTGTCTACACGCTTGACCATACTCGTCAGGACGAAACCGGGCTTAACCATGTTTTGATTCGCATCGACGCCAATAACCAAATGTGTTGCGCGTCCTTCTTGTTTACCAGCCTGCTCAACGGCATCAAAAGCGCCCAGACCGGAGTTGCCCGCCGCGGTGAAAATTACGTCCGCACCTTTACCGATTTGTGCCAGCGCAATTTCCTTGCCCTTGCCGGGGTTATTCCAGGCGGCATCGGTTACGCCGACATAGTTGGGTATTACACGAATGTTGGGATTTACAGCGCGCGCACCTTCCTCATAGCCGCCTTTGAAACGGTGAATCAAACCAATGTCCATACCTCCAAGAAACCCGATGGTGCCGGTTTTGCTGGTCTTGGCCGCAAGCATGCCCACCAGATATGAACCTTCATGTTCCTTGAACACCAATGACGCCACGTTCGGAAGATTACTAACGCCATCGACTATCGCGAAGCGAATGTTGGGATAGTCCTTCGCGACGAGTTCAATGATTGGAGTCTGCGCGAAACCGATGCCGATAATAAGGTCGTAATTGCGTTCAGCGAAGGCTCGCATTGCCGGCTCGATCGAGGTGGGATTGCCGGGTTCAATATCGCGCAGCACGATGGGCAGGGGTGACTTGCTGCAACTCGCCCCGTCGGGCCATTTGCCGGTTTGCGCACACTTCGCTCCGGCCCACGCCGCGGCGTTAAAAGACCGGTCGTCCTTACCGCCGATATCGAAAACAATACCTACCCGAATCTTCGACTTGTCATCAGCGCCATAGCCTGATCGATTGCAGGTCGAGCCAAAAATCGCGAGCACGCAGAGAACAACAAGGCTGGACCAGAATACGAGCTTCATTCGTTAATTACTTCCCTCATGAGTTGCGGTATTTCCGTTGGGGATTGATCGTCGATTTCGTAGGCAGTCTGAATGCGTTGGGCGGCCTCTCGAGCGTTTGATTCGTCGCGACAATAAACAGTGCCGAGGACCGCACCTGCAGCAATGCGATCCCCAATCTTGATTTCTGAAATGAAACCAACCGTAGGGTCAATTGCGTCGTCGATGCGCACACGCCCCCCGCCGATAGCCGCAATAGCGTGTCCAATTTCAGCGGTATTAACTTTGGTAACAAAACCGGAACGCGGGGATTCTACCTTAAACGATTCCGTGACCAAAGGAAGAAACCTGGTCGGGTCGTCGCATACTCGCGGCTCGCCACCCTGCTCTGCGACATTCTGACGAAAAGACTCCAGCGCCTGGCCCGAGCTCAGAATCTTCTGCAAACGATCGCGCGCCGCCTCCAGAGAATTAACGACGCGGGCGAGAACCAGCATCTGTGCCGAGAGCTCTAGCGACAGATCAAGGACGGGCCGCGCGCCATTTACCGAATCCCCACGTAACAGCTCAATACATTCTTTTACTTCCAGCGAATTCCCTACCGCCTGTCCCAGTGGTTGATTCATATCAGTCAGTAGTGCGCGCGTCCGAATGCCGCAAGCATTTCCAGTTCTGACCAGCGCATGGGCCAGGACCCTTGCACGATCTTCATCACGCATGAACGCGCCTGAGCCAACCTTCACATCGATCACCATCGCATCGAGGCCCGCAGCGCCTTTTTTTGAAATTATCGACGCCACGATTAAAGGTATCGCTTCCACGGTAGCTGTCGCATCGCGCAGCGCGTACATCTTTTTGTCAGCCGGCGCCAGCTCCGCTGTCTGTCCCGACATCGCGTAGCCGACGGTCTTGAGCACGCGCTCGAATTCCGCAGCGCTCAAATCCACCCGGTAACCGGGAATTGACTCGAGCTTATCCAGCGTACCTCCCGTGTGGCCCAAGCCACGCCCGGAAATCATAGGCACGCAAATTCCACAGGCAGCAACCATTGGTGCGATTAAGAGCGATGTCTTGTCGCCAACTCCGCCGGTGGAATGTTTGTCGGCTTTCGGTTTTGCGATCTCTGAAAAGTCCAGCGTATTTCCCGAATGCAACATCGCGTCGGTCAGAATCTCCTGCTCGACATCATTCATACCGTTGAGGTAGATAGCCATCAGCAGCGCGCTAATCTGATAGTCAGCGATTGTTCCTCGCGTCACGCCTTCGATGAAGAAGGTGATCTCTTCACGCGAGAGGTGCTCGCCGTCGCGTTTTTTGCGAATGACATCCTGTGGTCTCAAACTTTTTCCCTTCAGCCTATGTAACGCAAACTGTTAGTTTGCGACTGCCGCGTTGCCATTCGGTTGAGAGCTGGCTCTCCTTCGCAGACTAACAGTTTGCGTTACGATTCAAGAAGGATCACGGCCTGGGCGGACACTGCAAGCCCTTGCCCTACTGCGTCCAGTCCTTCGCCGGTCTTGGCCTTCACGCTCACGCACGGAAGCTCCACGCCCAGGACCTCGGCGATGTTCTCGCGCATGGACAACATATAGGGCCTGAGATAGGGCCTTTCAAGCATAATCGTGGCGTCGACGTTCACGACATGAAGACCGCGCTCATGCGCCAACCAAACAACTCGCGAAAGTAACTGGCCGCTATTGACGTCTTTCCATTGCGGATCGCTATCCGGAAAATGCACTCCAATATCGCCCTCGCAAAGAGCGCCAAGCAGTGCATCAGTGATTGCATGCAATAAGGCGTCGGCATCAGAGTGCCCTTCGCCGCCCCTGTCACTCGGTACCGACACACCACCGAGCACAAGTGGCCGGCCTTCAACCAGCCGGTGTGTGTCGTTGCCGATGCCAATGCGGAACATAGAAATCGCCAGTGAATGCTACTCGTACTTCGTACTTTGACCTTTGAGCTTTGTACTTTGTTCTCTTTTGCTTCGAGCATCACAAGCTAAGCGAACACACCAAGCACTAAGAACTAAGTTCAAAGTTCCTCGTCTTCAGTATTGCTTCCCCAACCGCAATATCCTCCGGCCGCGTGATCTTGATGTTGCGCGAACTCCCTTCCACGGCAACGATCTTCACGCCTAAACGTTCAACCAGTGAGCTGTCGTCCGTCAGTTCCGGATCCGAAACGTCAGCCTCTTCATAGGCGTCGTGGAGTAGTTTATAAGTAAAGCACTGCGGCGTCAGCGCATTGCGCAGCTCAGCGCGCTGCAACGTCTTTAGCACCACTCCGTCCTTTACTTCTTTTACCGTATCAACCGGAGCGGAAACCAGGATTGCCGCCCCTTCCATTTTCGCTGCCTGGACGGTCCGCCCAATTTCATCAGGCGTTACGAAAGGACGGACGCCGTCGTGCACCGCAACGATTTCTACGTTCGTCTCATCAACAGCGCGTAGACCATTGCGCACGGACTCGGCTCGCGTTGCGCCACCCGGCACTACTGCTCTGAGCTTCCTCAGATCGTCTTTGTCAGCAAGGGAAAGAAAATCATCGGCCTGGTCCGCGGCGACGACTACTATGATTTCCTCTATCAGATCACACTGCTCGAAGGCTTTGAGCGTGTGGAAAACAATGGGGATGCCCGCCAGCTCCAGAAACTGTTTTGGCCGCTTGCCCGCCATCCGCGTTCCCTGCCCGGCGGCGGCAATGATTGCGACATTCATAAGAAGA
>DASWDX010000420.1:0-19257 GCA_036395055.1 Pyrinomonadaceae bacterium
TTTCTGAAATTTATTCGCGGCAGAGCCGCACTGGTTCATAGAGTGGTGCATCGGTAAGGCAGAGCCTTACCGCACTGTGCGGCGGCAGAGCCGCACTGGTTCATAGACGGCCGCTTCGACCATCAACGCCAAGACACAAAAATGGCGAATCGACCCGGGGAGAGTCGATTCGCCATTAAGATTAGTCGTTGTTCAGGCGTTGGCGGACCAGGTCCGCAGTTGCAACCCGTCTTGTTCTTCCTGCAAAAACTTAACCGCCATTACTCCATACTGTTTGAGCCGGCGATAAAGCTTGCTGCGATCGATTCCCAGCGCTGCGGCAGCCTTGACCTGATTGCCACCAAACTGTTGCAGCACAGAAAGAATGTAGCGCTTCTCGATCTCAGCCAGGGGCACGCTATCGGTCATGTATGCCGCCAGGATTTGTTTGAGGTCGGTTGGGCTATCTACCGAGTGGGCCGGTCCAAGCTCTGGTGGCAGATCCTGAACTCCCAGGTTTTCCGACGCACCAATTGCCAGTGCATATTCGATGGCGTTTTCCAGTTCTCTAACATTTCCCGGCCAGGGATATTCGACTAACGTGCGAATTGCTTCGGGAGTGAATCGGCGCGGAGCGACGCCGTAGCGTTCTGCCTTGGTTCGCAGGAAGTGATCTATAAGCAGCTTAACATCATCACCTCGCATGCATAGTGCCGGAAGCTGGATCGGCAGCACACGAAGCCGGTAGTAGAGGTCCGGACGGAAGCGGCCTTCAGCAACGGCTTGCGTAAGATCACAATTCGTGGCCGATACGACGCGCACGTCGATCGCGATATTTGTGCGGGCCCCTATTCTGCGCACCGTTCGTTCCTGCAAGACTCGTAAGAGTTTTGCTTGCGCCGCCAGGTTGAGCGCATCGATCTCGTCAAGAAAGATCGTGCCACCCGAGGCCTTTTCAAAAAGCCCGCAACTATTTGCCATCGCGCCCGTGAATGCTCCACGCTGGTGACCAAACAGTTCTGCTTCAATCAGAGTTTCGGGAATGGCGGAGCAATTGATATCCACGAATCTGGCGTTGCGGCGTGGGCTTTGATCGTGGATTGCGCGCGCGACGAGTTCCTTGCCGGTGCCGGTCGCGCCGGTTATGAGAACTGAGCTATCGGTCGGAGCGACGCGACTGATAACCGAGAGGACCTTTTGCATTACCGGCGACTGTCCAATGAGAACAGTTCCACCTGGTTCCGGGACTGAAGAATCCTGGACTGACCAGGTGTTTACCGCCCGGGATGTTCCGCTGGTTTCAGGATAGTTTGACGTAGACGGGGCTGAGTGGGGCATAAAACAAAAACACGCCTGCGCATTGGGGCTTGAATCCATCGTGAATCTTAAGACGGGGTGAGAATCGCGACGGATTGTGCAGTTGCGGGGGCGACCTCCTCTTTCTTGGTAGTGGGGTTCCGAAGAACCTTAGCTAGAACCTGAGCGTGAATTAGAGACGCGGAAAAAGCACCCTTGCTGATTAAACTCAATGGTTGATGTTCTAAAACCCTGAAAAGCGTTGCGGGAGCAGGGTCTCAACTTCTCTGCGAGCTTGGGGCACCAAGCATAGGAGAAGGGGTTAACTTGTATGGCGCGAACATATAACATAACAACAATTAAAATGCCACAAAACTTTTATGACATAATCCGGCAGATTGAAGAATTTCGACTCTTGCCGTATTTGGACTAAAGGGCGAATTGCCGCAAAATGCTGGAAAAAACAGAAAATTTTAGGGGGAAAGCATATTAGTTGGCGAGATAAAATATTTTTTTCAAAGTGACAGATTCCGGCACCAACCCAAAAAAAGCGGCCTCGCCCGTGTGCGCGAAGCCGCTTTTTGATCGCCGAAAGCGAACCGAATTACATTCCCATTCCACCCATTCCGCCCATGCCGCCAGGCATAGCCGGACTTCCTTTATCTTCTTCCGGAACGTCAGCAACCATTGCTTCAGTTGTGAGCATAAGCCCCGCGATTGACGCGGCATTTTGCAATGCCGTGCGAGTCACTTTGGCAGGATCGATAACACCTGCTTTGACAAGATCTTCGTAGATCTCAGTTTGCGCGTTGAAGCCGAAGTTATCGTTCTTTTCAGAGCGAACGCGCTCGACAACGACGGCGCCTTCTTTGCCAGCGTTCTGAACTATCTGGCGTAGAGGCTCCTCGAGTGCCCGGCGAACGATGTTCACACCAATCTGCTCATCCGCATCGCCTTCGCCTTCCTTGTTGATCTGGAATTTTTCGAGTGCCTTCGAAGCACGAACCAGGGAAACACCACCGCCCGGTACAATGCCTTCTTCTACCGCCGCGCGCGTTGCATGCATTGCATCCTCAACTCGCGCCTTCTTTTCCTTCATCTCCGTTTCGGTGGCTGCACCGACTTTGATTACGGCGACGCCGCCAACCAGTTTCGCGAGACGCTCTTGCAGTTTCTCGCGATCGTAGTCAGAAGAAGTCTCTTCGATCTGCGCCCGCAGGGTCTTAACCCGACCCTCGATGTCGCTTTGTTTGCCCGCGCCTTCGACAATGGTCGTGTTGTCTTTGTCGATGGTAATTTTCTTAGCGCGACCAAGGTCTTCAAGTTTGACGTTTTCCAACTTGATACCGAGATCTTCGCTGATGACCTTGCCACCAGCCAGGATCGCAATGTCTTCGAGCATCGCTTTGCGACGATCACCGAAACCCGGGGCCTTGACGGCCGCGATGTTCAAAGTGCCGCGAAGCTTGTTAACGACCAACGTTGCCAACGCTTCGCCTTCGACGTCCTCGGCGATAATCAGCATCGGCTTGCCCATCTTTGCTACCTGCTCCAGCAACGGCAGAAGGTCCTTCATCGAGCTAATCTTCTTCTCGTGAATAAGGATGAGCGGATTCTCGAGCACCACTTCCATGCGCTCCGGATCGGTAACAAAATAGGGGCTGAGATAGCCGCGATCAAACTGCATACCTTCGACAACTTCGAGCGAAGTGTCCATCGTCTTCGACTCTTCAACGGTGATAACGCCATCTTTGCCGACCTTATTCATGGCTTCGGCAATAATGTTTCCAATCGTCGCATCGCCATTCGCCGAAACTGTTCCGACCTGAGCAATCGCGTCACCTTTAACTGGTTTTGCCAACCGCTTGATCTCTTCAGTGGCGCGCTCGACCGCTTTGTCGATGCCTCGCTTGAGAGCCATCGGGTTCGCGCCGGCCGCGACGGTCTTAACGCCTTCGCGAAAGATAGCTTGTGCGAGCACTGTGGCGGTCGTGGTGCCGTCGCCGGCTACGTCAGAAGTCTTCGACGCGACTTCGCGAACCATCTGCGCGCCCATGTTCTCGAGCGAGTCCTTGAGTTCAATTTCTTTCGCGACTGTAACGCCGTCCTTGGTAATGGTGGGTGAGCCAAATTTCTTATCAATTACCACGTTGCGACCCTTCGGCCCAAGCGTGATCTTCACTGCGTCGGCGAGTTGATTGATTCCGCGCAAAATCGCCGCGCGTGATTCCTCGCCATGAACTACTTGCTTTGCCATTTCTGTCTTCTCTCCTGCTGAAATTGTGATTTAAAAACAAAAAAGCGGCTGAGTCGTGAAACTACTTGCCGCCCTTCTTGCCGCCTGTGGCCGCGCCTGCGCGCTCGATGATTCCCAGAATTTCGTCCTCGCGCATGATCAGCAGCTCTTCACCGTCAATCTTGATTTCAGAACCACTGTATTTGCCGAAAAGAACTCGATCACCCTTCTTGACATCGAGGGCTTGTCTCGTTCCATCTTCCCGGTATTTGCCCTGTCCGGCCGCGACGATTTCGCCTTCCTGCGGCTTCTCCTTAGCCGTATCGGGGATGATTATTCCCCCACGAACCTGCTCTCCCTCTTCAATTCGGCGCACGATGACGCGGTCGTGTAGAGGTGTAATGTTTGTCGACATGCTTTAGAGTTCTCCTTTCAGTTTCCCTGTAAATTTACGTATTTTTGAATTAGGACTTCCGCCAACACCTTTCGGTTTAGCACTCTGACTGGATGAGTGCTAAGCATAATTGGCTGCAGGAATATTGTCAACTTCAGCAGCCGAAATCTATGCGACTTGCGCGACAGGAGGTTACCAGTCTCCTCTCGTGCGACTTCGTTTTCAGAGCCGATACCGAGGGCACTGAGGTGCACAGCGGCGGCTTCGCCGCAACTCAACAAGGCTAATGTGTGCCGTTTGGAATCGACGTGGATTGAACCATTCAACGAGCCTGCTACCGTAGGCTCATTGAAGGCTTTCACTCAGATTGCGCGTAGTCAAGCTATAGGCAAAACCTTGCCAAAAACCAAGAGGTTGATGGTTTGTTACCCAGAGAAAGTGAATTTAGACACTACCAGAAATCCAGTTTCGCCAGATCCTGGAAAACTGACCTTGCGGAGAGGTCAGCGAGTTCCTGCGCGGGCAGTGCGGGCGAGCGGGCGCCTTACTCTTTTGTACGCGGCAACTCGCTTCGCGATAGTGTTTCGGTGGATACCCAGCGCCTGGGCGGTTTTCGAGAGATGTTCCTGGTTTCTGGAGAGGGCTTTTTTGATGTAGAGCTTTTCGAATTCGCTAACTGCTTCGGCCAACAGAATATGACCATCCAACATCTCGTCAATTAGTGCTTCAAGTTGGGCACGCATATCTTATTGAATTCCCGATCGACGGTAATTCGACCACAGGCACCTTAGAGCTCTTTGCCGGTTAGCAGCCGATAGGCTTCCAGATAGCGAGCAGTTGTGGTTGCAGCGACTTCAGCGGGAAGCGGCGGAGCGGGCGGCCGCTTGTCCCACGTAAGCGTCTCCAAATAATCACGAACAAACTGCTTGTCAAACGACGGTTGCGATTTACCGGGGCTGTAACTCTCCGCCGGCCAGAATCGAGAAGAATCTGGAGTCAACGCTTCGTCAATAAGAATGATTTTGCTCTTCTGGTCCCGTCCAAATTCAAACTTAGTGTCGGCGATTATTATTCCCCGGCTGCGAGCGTAGCTGCGCGCTTCATTGTAAAGACGCAGTGAGGTCTCGCGCAGATAGTTTGCCGTGTCTGTTCCCACCAGGTTGCGCACTTGTTCTTCGCTGATGTTTTCGTCGTGGCCTTCTTCCGCTTTCGTTGACGGCGTAAAGATTGGTTCTTCGAGCTCCGCCGATTCAAGAAGATTTTCCGGAAGCTTATGGCCGCAGACTTCGCCGGTCCGCAGATAATCTTTCCAGCCTGAACCTACAAGGTAACCTCTTACAACGCACTCCACCGGAAAAACGTCAGTCTTGCGCACAAGCATCGACTGCCCCTTAAGATTCGGTGCTCGCCGTACAACCTCAGGCATCTCGTTGAGGTCGGTTGTAATTAGGTGGTTTGGAACAATGTGGGCCAGCTTTTCAAACCAGAACTGCGAAAGCGAAGTTAACACTTCACCTTTGCGCGCTATGGCGGTAGGCAGGATGCAATCGAAAGCAGAAATTCGATCCGTTGCAACGATCAGGAGACGTTTGTCATCCACAGCATAGACGTCGCGCACTTTTCCACGCTTGACTAATTTCAGATCAGGAAGAGATGTTTGTGAAAGAGCGAGCGAGTTCATCATCCACGTTTTCGCAGCCTTCCTACTTCGATGCCAGTATGGCAATGCTTGAACAGATTATTTGGGATATGTGAGCGAGATTTTGCTCGCGCAAAAAAGCTTTGTCAAGATAGCGATAGTTTTAACTTTGTAGCCTTGGAGATGTAACGCTTATCGAATTGGTCCTGCTTGCGGGTAGTGGTTCAGTTTGAAATTCTCGTTAGCACCTGATTCAGTCAGGTGGTCACAGTCGGCTCTCCTAACCGTTTTAACGATTTCACGGGTAAACCGTTAAAACGGCTAGCCTGACATCGGCCTGATAGATCACCGCACTGAAGTGCGGTGTTAATGAAAATTTCAAACTGACTTACGACTTGTTTGCATTATTGCTTTTAAGTCAAGCGATTTACATGTAACAATGGCTGCGACCGAAATCCTGAGAACGATCGGAATACTTGTGTTCCAGAGCGGCAATATGGGACCAAGCCGTCACACTATCTGTTGGGGAGTGTCATATGAATCGGTGTCTTATTCGTCGCGAGCTTTTCGCTCTCTCGTTAGCTCTATTATTGGTCGTCGCTCAGATGTCATTTGGGCGGGCGATTCCAGATCTTGATAAAACCTTTCAGACTGCGCAGCAGTCACGACCCTTCCCGCCAGCGCAATACATTCCTGATCACGACTTCGATATTCATCATGTTGCTTTGGATGTGCGGTTTGATTGGGAACGAGAACAGTTAATTGGGGTTGAGACGATGAGTTTCAAACCGTTGCTTGCGAATCTAAAAAGCATTGAACTGGACGCCGCCGACATGACGATCACATCAATAAAATTTCTCAATGGCGGCCCGCTCCAGTTTGAGATGGATCCCGCAAAGCAGAGATTACACATCGCGCTCGGCCGCGGATATCAGCCTGCTGACGAACTGACGATAGTCACTGAATATCATACTAATGGCCCGCAAAATAGGATTCCCGGGCTGGTAGGAGCGGCCCTGAGATTTATCAAACCGTCGCCTGACGACCCGACTCGTCCCAAGCAAATCTGGTCGCAGGGAGAAAGCGAGTACAACCACTATTGGTTTCCGGTTTACGATCATCCGAATGATTTCTTCACATCCGAAATTACGGCCACCGTTGAGAAGCCGCTCACGGTCGTTTCCAATGGAAAGCTGCTCGACACCAGAGACAACAATGATGGGACGCGGACATTTCACTGGAAGATAGATCAGCCCCATGCGAGCTACCTGACTTCAATTATTGTCGGCGAATACACGCCGATCGTGAGCGAGTACGAGGGCATCCCGATAATTACGAACGTCTATCCTAATGAGGTCACGGAGGGCAAAGTAACCGCTGCCCGCTTACCGGAGATGGTGAAGTTCTTTTCCGAGAAGACGGGTTTGAAATATCCCTATGCAAAGTATGCGCAGACTACAGTCCGGGATTTTGGTGGCGGCATGGAAAACATTAGCGCCACAACGCAAACAGACAACATGATTCATGACGCGCGCACGGAACTCGATTCAAACACCGATGGTCTGCAGTCGCATGAACTCGCCCACCAGTGGTTTGGTGACTACGTCACTTGCCGCGATTGGTCTGACATTTGGCTAAACGAAAGCTTTGCTACTTATTTCCAGGGGATGTGGGATGAACACAAATTAGGGGCGGACGACTTCCTCTACTCGGACGTCAAAGCAAATCAGGATGCGTATCTCAACGCCTGGAGGCAGGGTAACCGTCATCCGATTGTGACGAAAAACTATGCGAGCCCGGATTCGGTTTTTGATACTTACGCCTACCCGCGCGGCGGTGCGGTTCTTCACATGCTGCGGAAAACGCTCGGCGAAGATAATTGGTGGCGAGCAATTAATTACTATCTCCGCAAGTATGCAAACCAGCCGGTGGAGACTGAACAATTTCGGATTGCGATTGAGGAGTCAACCGGACAGGCAATGGACTGGTTCTTCGACGAATGGCTTTACAAGATGGGTCATCCGATTTTTCGAGTGACGCAAGACTATGATCCGGCAACAAAAGCTCTCAAGCTGTCAGTAGAACAGCTCCAGACGATCGATAGCAGTTCGCAGTTTCCCCAGGTAGCCCTTTTTCAGACGCCGGTAGAAATAGAAATAGGCACGGCTTCAGGTACGCATCTTGAGCATGTTCAGATCCGGCCAAAGAAGGAGCAGACCTTCACGCTCACTGTTGATTCAAAACCTTTACTCGTCAATTTCGATTACCGTGGCACGCTTATTAAAGAAGTGCAATTCCAGAAAACGACTGAAGAACTTGCTTACCAGTTAACGCAGGATGAAGACGTGCTGGGACGAATATGGGCTCTGAACCAACTTGCCGGCCGCGTTACTGGTGCGACGACCGCGGCGGTTGAGAAAGAACGGATCGCAAACGAGCTAGCTAACGTTATAACGCGTGACAAATTTTGGGGAGTACGACTCGATGCGGCAGCTGCACTCGCGAACGTAAAAGATCCCAGTGCTCGCGCGGCTCTCGTTGCCGCCACCAGGGATTCGGACGCTCGCGTTCGTGCCCGTGCAGTCACTTCACTCGCGGTTTCCAAAGACCCTTCGCTGGCCAGTTTGTATGAAAGGCTACTGAGCGACCAAAGTTACGCGGTAATCAAAGCGGCCGCCGTGGCTCTTGGTGAAACGCGAAGCTCCGGTGCTTTTGAATCACTCGCAAAGCTGCTCAATACTCGCTCCTGGCGAGACAACATAAGAGTTTCGGGATTGTCTGGCCTGGCAGCGTTACAGGACAAGCGTGCCCTGGACATCGCTTTCCGTTACACGGAAAAAGGGAATCCGCTTCCGCTGAAGGCGGCGGCGTTGCGCCTCCTGGGTAAAATTGGCCGCGATGATCCGAGGTCGTTCACGCTGATTGCGGATACGGCGTCAAAGGCATTCGCTAATGGCGACTTTAATTTAGCGGCAGCTGCGGGCGAGGCTCTGGTGAGCTTGGGTGATCCTCGAGGCCTCGGAGTTTTGGAGCAAATAGGTCAAGACTCTTCGATCAGCAGGAGACTGAAAGAGCAACTTAGTCAGTACCAGCAACTGTTGCGAAAGGTGGCGGCTGGGGCTGCCAATCCCGGCGTGAAGCAGCCTTAGCCGGAACCGCCAGATGGCTTGGCTGGGTCGCTCGGCGAGGAATTCCGAAAGCAGCGTTGGTTAGACAAATTTTTTGGGATCTCGAAGATATGGCGAGTCGCCGCGGTCTTCTGGAATTGAAGTTTTGGGCCTCCATTTTCGAGGACTTTTGAGGCTTTGACGTTGAGCCAACCAAACTTAGGGCTTGAGTTTGAAGGACTTGTCCTGTACTATTCCTTCGCCCGAGTAGCGTCATACCCCATGACGTCAAACCTCCTAATCACCTGCTTGTCAGTTTCTAACGAGTCATTCTGATGACAACCACTGCTACTGACAAACAGAAATCTTCCAGGGAAAACAATCATCCGGCCGAACCGACCGAGCGCAAGATTTCACTGCTTGTCGTTGAAGACGATGAAAATATCTCGAGCGCTATCAGCGAGTATTTCTCCCGCGCAGGTTATAACGTGAAAACCGTTGAAGATGGCTTGATGGGTGTAAAGTCAGCCCTGGACGATGCTCCAGACGCTGTCGTCCTGGACCTCATGTTGCCAAAAATGGATGGTTTGGCTGTTTGCAGAGAGCTCCGCGAAAAGGCCGGTCATCTGCCGATTCTCATGCTCACCGCCAAGGACGATGTGGTTGACAAAGTGCTTGGCCTGGAAATGGGCGCGGATGATTACATCACCAAGCCTTTCAGTCTGCGCGAACTTGAAGCCCGGATCAAATCAGTGCTTCGTCGCAGCAAGATACCGGCGAGCATCGATGGCGCTAAAGACGAGGCGCCAATTATTCGCGGTAGACTTCGTATTGATCCGGCAAGACGAGAAGTTACTATTGGAGAGCGACAGGTGGAGCTTACTCCAAAAGAGTTTGACCTGCTACGACTCTTCGCAGCGAACCCAGGTAGGGTCTTTCCCCGCAAATACCTGCTTGAAAAGATCTGGGACTACTCCTATGAAGGCTATGATCGGACTATTGATTCACACATCAACCGATTGCGAGCCAAAATCGAAGAGAACCCGGAAAATCCTCAGATGGTTTTGACCGTTTGGGGAATTGGCTACAAGTTTAGCGACGAGCAATAACTTCGCGTTCGTCGTCTCGCCGAACACTAATTGCAGTCTCGCACCTGCACTTGGACTTTCCTTCCCAGCCGGCCATGGGCCCAACCAAGCCTAAAGTTTCCCGGCGCAACTTCATACCATGAAGAATTTTCTCAACCCAATTCGATTTGCGACTTTTAGTGTGGTCAATAAATCTGGCTCGCGGCTGGTTGAGGTCAGACTTGTCGCTGCCCTCGCTCTGGGCTTCGCGGCTTTCGCCTTCTTTCCTCAGCTGGCTTCCCAGGCGCAAACCACATACTTGCCGAACAAATTAGCGAATGTCTCGACCCAGCCTTCAGGAAGTGGCACGGTAGTCTCGATCGCAACCGACAACCCAATAAGCCGAGCACAGAATTGGCAGGACAGCGAAGGTTACCATTTAGTGCTTCCGAACACAGTCGCTGCTGATTCAGTGAAATCGATGCGCGGTATAAGATTTCGCCGCGTTGGCACATCGCTCGAACTGCTTTTGCAAACCAAATCGGGTGCCAGAGTGAACGTGCAGCCCGATGGCACTCATATTAATCTCGTCGTGGACAGCAAGCTGGACACGCGTCCGCTGGATGTGGATTCCCGGTATGAACCCAACGCCGCTGATGAGTCCCAGCTTTTTCAGGACTCACAAGCCAGGCCGGGACGACCCGATAGTGCTTCATTAAATTTTTCGACACCGGTCGAAGATCTATCCTTAGATTCGCGGACGCCAGCGGCCGAAACCGGCCAGGCGAGCGACAACTCAAGCCCTTCGATAGTTCCAATGTCGAACCTTTCGCCCGAGCCATCTCCACAGCAGACAGCTTCAGAGTCTGGAGCGTCGCGAATAGAGGTTCAGACGGGTGACGAAGGTTTGGTAGCTTCAATCTTTTCCGGAACGGGTGTTTTCGTAGTGATGGCTTTGGGATTGATTGGTCTACTCGTTTCGCGCAGGCTTCGTTCGCGCCCAGTCGCGAAACGGACCGCTGAGTCCGAAGACGCCGAATGGGTCGAAGATCAAATGACCAATGGAACCATCCCCCAAAGGAGCAGCAACCGAAACGGCGAGGTTAGTACCAGTTTAGTGAGATCTGAAAGATCATCTGCCACAAACGCATCATTACGCCAGTCGGCTGTTCGCATGCCGGTTGCCGGTCCCACCTCACTTTACGGAGCCTATCGAATAGACCAGGAAGTTGGGAAACTAATTCTTGGCCAGCCTCACCGAATGGACGTGCTCGCGTCTCGCGCGGTCGATGACCGCCGCGCGATCGAAACTTCGTTAATCAAAGGTGTCAATGCCGCTGACCTTGATGAGAGTTCTCGCCGCCGCGCGCGGGAAGCCCTGGAAGAATATGGATTCGTAGCGCGCCAATGCGCGGCATTAATTCTTGCTCCCGATGCTTTTGAGCGCACGTCGGCGGCACGTACTCTTGGGGAAATCAAATCCGAGGCAGCATTGCCATTCCTTCTCGAAGGCCTTTACGACTCGGAATCGATCGTGCGTAATCAGGCCGTAGTGAGCATTGGCGAGTTAAAGCTTCCCGCGGCTATTGGCGCATTGTTGGACATTGCCCGAACCCATCCGGATGTTCCCAGAGCTTTATTGAGCCGCACCCTCAGCGCCTGCTCGGTTGAAGGATTAGATTTCTTTGATGCGGTGATTCCGGAATCGTCACAACTGGGAATTGGTCATGACACAAGCATAGTTGAACAAATTACCCATCTCGAACCTTGTTCCACGGTAGAAGAGTTACCGGAAGATTGCGACGACGAACAACTGGCAAAGCCTCTCTCGATATTGGAAAGCGGCGACGTGCACGAACGCTCCGAAGCATTGAAGAAGCTGGCTCAATTTCGAGTTCAGAGTTCCGTCACGGCGCTGGCGCTTGTTGCTCGCAACGATTCCGAGCCGAACAACCGCTCGATCGCGATATCGTGTCTGGGTTCGATAGATCACGAATCAGTCTTCCCGGCCATTTTGATTGGTATGGCAGATGACACGCGGGAAGTCAGGGCTGCCGCGGCACGCGCGTTAAGCCGCTTGAGCTTCGATCGCGCTGACGCTTACGTCCGCGTCATTGAAACCAACGATCAAGAGACCATTCACGACGTGGCCGGTGCCTGCATTCAGGCTGGAATCGTCTCGCAAAATCTTGATCGGCTTGCCAGCAGCGACCACCGGCAGGCTTACGAAACATTCTCGCTTATTTGCCTGCTGGCCAAAGCACATATGAGCGATCCAATCCTGGATGCAATCGCCAGTCATCCAAACATGGACGTCCGTCTAAACGCGGTGCACCTGTTCGCCTCTGCTGGTCAACCTGGAATATTTGAGCAGTTGCGAGAGTTGGCAGTTCGAGATGGAGTATGTGAAGAAGTCAAAACAGCGTTGCTCGAAGCGATGTACAAGTTGGATCAAAATCAGCCTCGGCAAGCGGAAACTATTGAAGCCTTCCAGCTTGAGGATCAACCGCCATTTGAAGCGACCGAAACAGAGACAGTTGAAGCTCAGGCTGGCTCGAAATTCGGATTTGAGTTCAGACCGACACCCGAACCGGAGGCTCAGCCCGCATTTGAGGTAGAGGCTGAACCGAACGTTGACGAGTTGGAAATGTGATTTTCTGGACTGCAAGCGACGAGGATCGGATAACGAGATTGGCGAGTTCCCTTCATTGCCCCAATGAAAACCAAATTCTTCAGGTCAGCCGTTCCGGAAAATAAAAAGCACGGTGCCATGGCGTGCTTGATGTTTGTCTGCCTGATCTCAATTGACCTCACCTCAGCAGGGGTGCAGCTGAGTAATCAGAAGCGCATCACGGCAATGCAGGTGGGAGCAGCCGCGGAAGGAGCGCGAGTAACAATTGTTTCAGACTCGGCGTTGAACGACTACGAAGCATTTCGTCGCGGCGATCGATTTTACGTTAAGATCCCATCTGCTGAATTCACTTCCGCGGTGCCTCGCTTACGCGCAGATGGATTTGAAGACGTTCAAGGACAGAAGGTCGGCGACAGTGTCATCGTCTCTTTCAAGTTGCAGCCAGGCGCAAGCGCCCGTGTCGATCAACGCTCGAACCGTCTCGATGTTGTTTTTTCCGCGCCCGGCAGAAATTTGTTCAACTCTGCAAACGGAGCAACGAATCGCGTAGGCACCGGCGCTGGTGAGCGTGGATCTGGCGCAGGACCATCGCCGCCAGGTTCAGCCGCATTCTTTCGTGAAGAAGCGATAACGGAAAACTCGCGTTCAGGTAATGGAAGGCGAGCGTCGCAAAATTCCCTGTTACCAAACAATTTCCCAGCTAATGCAACCAGCCTATCGACGACGAACGTTGCGGCAAACTCACCGTCTCCTGTGGTCTCGCCTTCATCGCTTCTCGCCCCGGCGGCCTATCCGCCGTTAATGAGTGCGACGCCGGCAGCTCCCGCGAGTTCTAAACCGGCCGTTAGCTCCACCGCTGCAAACGGTTTTTTTAATTGGAAAACTCGAGGCAGAGCCGCCCTCCGATGGGTTTCAGCTAATCATCTGGCAACTTTGCCTGGCGCTCTTATCGTATTGAGTTTGATCTTCTACCTTACGATGGTCCTTCCTCGTCGGCGAAAGAACCTTCGAGCGAAGCGTGTGGATGTGCCGAAGGTTCAACCAAAGATCCAAGCAAAGTACTCTGGCGCAGACTTCGATCAAGTTGGTGGTGATGGTTTACTCGCAAACCCGGCAGCCGTTAACTCTGAGAACAACGCCTGGGTGCTAACCCGGCCGCCGATTACTTCTCCTACCGCTGGGCTCGGGGAACAGAAGGAGGAGCGGGAGGTTTTCGAGTTATGAGCCTTGAGTCGCTTTTGCAAATTTATGATCAGTCAGTAGAAGTTCGTAACGCGGCGGCGCGTGCACTCTATCAACTCGGACCCGACCGCGCCGCTATCTTTACCAGGGTACTTCGTGATGGCGCACCCGAACGCCGACGCAAAATCGGACAGGCATTAGCCGCCTGCGGGCTCGCCCAGGAGGCCATCGCAAACCTTACGGGCGAAAGCCGCGAGAGGACTTATGACGCATTTTCGTTGCTATTCCTGATGGCCAAGGCAGGTGGGGTTCAACCCCTGATGCAGGCAATCGAAGATTATCCCAATCTTGAAGTTCGCATCGCCGTGGTCAAGCTCCTTGCTCTAAGTGGACAGCCGGAAATAGTTCCCGCATTTCGTCGCCTTGCCGTTCGTGGATCAGTTCCTTCGGAAGTGCGTTCGGCAGTGATGGAAGCCATCCACCAAATTAGTAACCAGGCTCGTGAAAGCGCGCCGTCGGCAGCATAAGCAAAGGTTGACAGGGCAACGGAGAAAAGGGTAACGAGCAGAAGGCAACGAAAATAACTAAGCCAATCATTAGGCCTTGGAATGAAGAAACAACTTCTTCCAGGGCCCTTTCCTTGTCCTGCGATCCAGCGGAGTCAAACGAGACGTTCAACGACGTTGGTCATAACCCTTATCAAGTCAAAGGTTTGGAAGGCACAGATCTAAGAAATCCGCAATACTTTTACTAGCAATCTGCAACCACTTATTGTATTCTGCGCTTCGGTTTGTACAAGATATGGGATCGGCCGAGTCGGGTTATCTCAAGGTGGACGAAATCCCGGCTTCTCCGAGTCCTCCCAACCCGGGATCCACCGGGTATGCTTCAAACGTTATACCGTACTTCGCTCTGTTGTCCTTTCCTGGCCTGGGCGTTGCAGTCAGTGTTTCGAAATTTGAAACTGGAGGGGGCGCAATGTTTTTCAATTCCACAAAAGACGCGATCCAGACTCTGGGAGTGGCATCTATCTTGATGCTCTCTGGGTCCATTCATGCGCAGAACATCGTTTCTAAGGGCCAACCTGCCGCGATAACAATCCTCGACAGCACGAAAGAACAAGACGGGCTAACTGGCTCCGTGCGGAGAGTCAGGACTGAGTCTGCGAAACTGGAACTCCAGGGAGAAAAGCTGATAGAGGGGCCACGCCAGTTGCTGGAAATCACGACCTATGGTCCCAGGGGAAACAGGGTCGAAAATGTTTCTTATCCCTCGAGTTCTCTGGTCGGCAAGGAAGAGTATAAGTACGACGACAAGGGCAATATCGTTGAAATGACACTGCGAGACGAGAGCGGCACGATCCTTAGCAGGGAGGCTTACGACTACGAAATTGACAGATTCGGCAACTGGACAAAGATGGTGACCAAGCTACTCGTTTTCGAAGGCGGCACACTGAAACAAGAGCCAATCGAGGTTACATATAGGACGCTCACCTACTATTTTGATGACCAGATTGCAAAGATCGTCGAGCCTCCCTCCAGGCGAGAGATGCCCGAGATACCGGCGGCATCTGAATTGAAACTCTCAAATATTGCGGTACTAGCGGACGGGCCAACTACTTTATCCGGCAGCAACACACCCGGAGCGCCATTAGTTCCTGGGCTTGATCCGCCGCCCGAACTTACTAAACCGGTGGAAGCGGAAGAGACGCCCGCACCAGCGCCGCCGACAAACAGTGAAGCTCGTGGCTCCAACGTGCAGCCCAATTTGCTCACTTCTTCATCGGCTCTAGCAAACACTCCCGCAACTGAAGAGGCGAGGGCCGAAGATGTCGCCTCTAAGGACGCGTCGCCGAGGGAAATTGCTGCCAACACGAAGGGACTTGAGTACTTCAAAGCCGGCAGAAACCGGTTCGATGAAGGTGATCTAAAGGGGGCCGTGGCAGCCTACCTGCAATCGATTGAGTTGCAACCAGATTCTGCCGAGGTTCACCTGAGTCTGGGTTTGGTTTATCTCAAACTCGAAAAGAACAAAGACGCAGCTAAAGCCTTTAAGGATTCGGTCCGATTGCAACCCGATGTGGCGGAGGCGCAATACGGATTGGGACTGGCATATTTCCGGATGGCTCGCCATAAGGACGCCGCAGATGCATTTAAACGGGCTACTATCCTTCGCCCGGAGATGGCCAAAGCCCACTACGGACTAGCCCTGGCATACCAGGAACTTGGCAAAAACGAGGCATTGATTGCTGAATTCAGGATTCTGGAAACCCTCGATCCGAGTCTGGCAAAACGGCTTTCGCAGACCTTTCCCGACTCCAACCTGCCTTGCAGCTTCCAGTCGAAGTGCAAGTGAGATGCGCAAAGGGTTCCACTAAAACCGTATCGGCTTGAAGCAAGAAGTTAAGGAGTAGCAACATGGAGAATGGCCGTTTCGTCGTATTGACAGGTCACCTAAATGATTATCCTCTATCAGATATTATTGGAATCCTTCGCCATCAAGGAAAAACAGGGCGCCTACTTATCGAGTATCCAAAAGGTCCCGCCACCTTTTTCTTTCAGGAAGGAGAGTTAGTTGACGCGCAACTAAACAACCTCAGTGGATTGCAAGCAATCTGTGTGGCCGTGGCCCAACCACCGTCACCGTTCAACTTCAACCCCCTCATTGCTTCCCCGCGAAGATCGATTGAGAACTCATTGCAAAGAGTTGTGTCAGAATTGCTGGGATGCTGGGACGAAAATGCTGTCCAGATCGAAGCTGATGCAACAGAAAGAACGTTGCCGAAACCCGAACGTTTCGCTATACCGGCACCGACGCCCGCCGTTCTTACAGAAGCGAAAGAGATGGCGCTGCTTGGGCCACCAGCCCTTTCGCAACAGCGTCAGCCAACTAACCGAACACTTCTGATGATGGCTGCCGCGGGCCTGATGATGGCGGGTCTCTCCACGGTTATCGCGGTTACCGGCGGGTTTAGGACCAGAGCGGAGATAAGTCCCTCATCGCCCCTATCCCTCGAGAGTAAGGACCGCGCATCGACTCAAACCACCGCCGAGCCATTGGCGAATGCTCATCAGAATCAACCGCGAAAGAACTCGAGAATCCAAACTGGGACGGCAAAAGGAAAAGAGCCGGCAGCAGAAGGCGAGCAATCTCACGACAACGGCACCGCAGCACCCAAGACAGACGAAAAGATTCTACCTGATCGGCCCAGCAGCACGTTGGATGCAGGGAACGAGACCATTGCCGATGTTGGAAACAAAAAGGACAAAGCCAGGTCTGAGGGTCAGTCGGTAAACGTCGTTATGCAGGTTGAAAATGGTCGCGTATTGAAAGCCTCAATTGCCAGTCATAAAGCCGGCATGGATAGTTACGAGGCGCTGGCCTTGAGAATTGCTCGGCAGCGCCGTTATCCGTCGAAAGCGACCGGTCAACAGACAGTGCGGGTTATTGTCACCCAGCCAAACTAGATAATCGGCAGTGCGAAACTGAAAGGCAGGCCAGGAAGTGTCAATGTTATTCGTCGAGAGCAAGAGTCTTAGTCACAAAATAGAAGGAACTAGTCGTACTCGGTTACTTGAAGAACTACAGGAAAAGAATTTAACTCCTCTGATTCGATCGGCAAGACTCAATTGCTTCGACCATGTGCTGTTGGGCCCGGAACGAATTGGAGAGATCGAGACTGCAGTTGCCACCTGGACCGAGTCTGAAAATCGCGAACCTTACGTTCGTGGCGATTTGTTTTGTCTCAATGATCATGTCTTCTTTCTTATTTTCGATGACAAGGCAAAAGTTCCTGGGATTCGTGCTGGAATCGTTTATGAAGCTAGTACGCAAGAGCCTTTCAGAAAGCTCGACTTCTTTTGCCGGAACGTCCGCGAATTGCTTTTAGCTCAGAGCGGTGCGCAAGGTGATGGCGCCGCAGAAGACTTTCCGCAGTGGACTCACGGAAAACCAAACATACCAGAGGGCTTTAAGCGATTCGTCGGTAAGCAGGACACCGATTCCCTGTACACCAGTCTGCGAAAGGACACGATGAGTCGGCGCATTCTTGCTGCGTCAAGCCTCGAGGATGAAAATGCGCGCGTATTCTTGCGCGGGGCCAGAGAAGCCCATCAAGAGGGTTACGCTGCGAAGCTGCTCACTGAAAATACCGGCGAGGCGCATGACTTCTCGATAGAGCGACTTGAAGACGTCGGCTTGGTGGAACGAGAGGTGCAGGTTAGTTGTCGCAAGACCGGACATGCGCTTTTTCGATTACCGAATGCTCATGCGCTTGCTGTAGTAACCGTCAGCGATGCAACTTGCAGTGAGTGTGGCTCATCGGTCGCAGACGAGAAGGTGGAAGAAGTTTTTGCGCCAACTCGATTGGCGTCATCACTTCTTGAAGATGGCTCGTGGCTTCTCAGTCGATTGCATTTTCTTCTCCGGGAGATGGGTGTTCCCGAAAGCGAGATTGCTGTCGGCCCTTCCGAAGGTGAGGGACATGGGCAGATGATGGCGAATATATGCGGCGAAGCGTTTCTCATAGTGGCGCGAGACGGGGATCTCACTCCAGCCTTTGCGCGTTGGGCCGTCGATTTGGAGATCGAGACGGAAGCTTCTCATCTGGTGGTTGTCGCTACGGGAAGAATCCATAACCAGGCTCAGGTACTCCTCCTAAATCACTCTCGCAGCCGGGTTCTTGGAGGACGCGACTTTGAATTAGTTCTGGCTGATGGGCCAGCTTCGGCAGGTAGAGAGCTTCGTTACGCGTTTGAGAGAGTTTCACAAAGGGTCGTTGCCGAACAGGTATGTGATCTTGATAGCAGCATAGGCTTAAGCGTAAGCCGTGTAATCATCGCGAAATTCAACCTGCTTCGAAACGCGGAAGCGGTCGAGCCCTCGAATCTCTCCACCCAGGCCGAGCCAAGCTGGTCACATCCCGCGCCTCCTTTGACATTGGCAGCACACGCATCAGCGAGTTCCGGAGAGGTTCCTTATGCGGCCGAGTTGATATCAAACGATCTGACCGCCGGCGACGCGGACGAACGCATCGAAGATGCAGAGACTCCCCTGAATCAAGAGACGCAGGGCTCGTGGGAATAAGCTCCAAATAGTTCTGGCGCAGTACCTGACTCGGAACATTGTTCAAGGCCAGGCGAAGGCTCTGTTCCGGTTGCCCATAGTGGTTGCTGACAAGGTGACACAGCCGAACAGCCATCAGATACGACTCCCAATTTTGGCTTACAGAGAAAAAGAAATTAGCGCCATGAAAAAGATACTCGCGCCCAAACTTGGGAAGGAAGTTCATTTGAAGGAGCAAGGGAAATCGACCAGCCGCATTAAACAAAACTATTCGCTTGTTGAAAAAAGCGGCGTCCGCGATCAGGTAAAACTTAACGAAGGTGAGGAAGAGCGCTGGCGACGGGAGCAAGCTATCCTGCGACGAGCTGCCGAAGACCGTGCGCGCGGGCGAGAGACAAAAATCACACTGCCAGTGAGCGTCCGTATTGATTCATTTGACGAACTCACGGAGGCCTTAGACGATCCCTCACCCCAGGCGCGAAACGAAGCCGTTCGCGCGCTTTACGAACTCGATCCAGATCGTGCTGCATCGTTCTTCAACATTGCTTTACGCGAAGGTTCGTCTGCAGAGCGCCGAAACATCGGCGCGGCCCTCGCAGGCTCAGGATTGTTAGACGAAGCTATCAAGGACCTGATGGGCGATAACCCCGAAAACTCCTAT
>DASWDX010000421.1:0-6586 GCA_036395055.1 Pyrinomonadaceae bacterium
CAGGCTTAGGAAGGCCAGCGTCGTAAATAGTCCGCCCCAGCCATATCGTTCAACTGACGATGATGCGGCTTTATAAATCCCCACCGGGCCAGACAGTGTATTGCGTGCCGAGCGCTGGCCGGTAAAAAATTGTCCCAATGCTTTACCAGTCAAGCGCAGAATTTCAAGATTGGTTTCAACAGCGTAGCGCGTCGCTCCGCCAACGCCGACTGGAACTAGCGGGATGTCTTCTGTAGGGCCAAAACCCAGCCGCTCCTTTCCATCGGATAGCTTACGCGCCGTCGCGGTGATATCCATCTCACGCCCGTCTCGTTTGACGTGCAGAGTGATCGGTTCGCCCTTGTGCTCGCTGATAAATTGCGTGACCTGCTCAGCGCTGTGCACGGGTTGCCCGGCGATCGTGAGGATTTGATCACCGGGTTGCAATCCAGCCTCGGCTGCCGGCGAATTCGGCGTAACCTCACGAACTATTACCGGAACGTTGCCGTAGTCAGGCAGGAAATCCAGAATGCCTGCGGTTTCCCCATCTTCCGTGTGCGGTACCGGCGTGATCATCAATTGGATTCGTTGGCCGTTGCGTTCCACCACTACGGGCAAAGGTTCGCCCGGAGATAGCAGCGCGTCGCCGCGAATGGTGTCCCACTTCGGAAGATCTGTGCCGTTGAACGAAATGATTCTATCGCCGCGTTGCAAACCGGCTGCTTCGGAAGCGCCGCCGCTGGCAATGCTGTTTATGACTGGAGCCGGTGTCGCGGGCACTCCGTAAATCACAGCACCGGCAAGAGGAATCGCCAGAGCTGTCACTATGTTCATTATTGGCCCGGCCAGGGCCACCAGAATTCGCTGCCAGCGCGGGCGCAAATCGAATCTTTCTTCAGGAGGGATGTTGGAGGCTCCCTCACCCTCGATTGGCGCATTCGATTCGTCGCCGCCGAGTTTGACGTAGCCACCCAGAGGAATGGCCGAAACGCGGTAGTCAGTCTGTCCCCACTTTCTTCCAAACAATCGCGGACCGAAACCGACCGAGAACGTTTCCACGCGAATCTTAAAGAGCTTGGCAACTAAGAAGTGGCCAAACTCATGAAGAACCACGGCCGCGCCCAGAATGAAGATGAAGGCAAAAATACCTGTAATAATCGTCATCAATCAAAATCTCTTTCTAATACTTCAATAAATACTTAATAACCGGCTGTTTAGACACAAAGTCTGCGAACTAGGTTGCCGTGCTTGAGTTTACGCGGCGACTTCGGGCACGTCAAACTTCAAGATCCGCGATCAAAAGAGGTTCAGAGTCAACCTTCCGTTTGGCTACCCGCCTTTGTGGTTCTTGCTAATGCTTTGACGTTTGATTTTGTCGAAACTGACGAGACTGATCGCCGAGAGCGCCAAGGATTCGCAAACAACCGCAAAGAAGGCGGGTTTGATGGACGCAAAACTACGCAGGCAAAGGCGCGGCTTTAGCGAGTCTCTGGATTTCATGCGCCGCGGAAAGGCGTGCTTGTTCGTCGGCCTGCAGTATTGCAACAAGTTCTGTCGCGGGTTGAGTTTGATGATGATCCATCACAGCTTCAATGACCAGCGCGATATCAGTCAAGTTGATGCGCTCCTCGATAAATGCCTGCACAGCTTCCTCGTTGGCTGCGTTCATCGCCGCCGGTAACGTGCCGCCCGCACGCAGAGCGCGATAGGCAAGCACGATACAGGGAAACCGATCAAGATCCGGCGGTTCGAAATGGAGCGCCGATAAGGCAGTGAGATCGAGCGGCGGTAGTTCACAACCATAGCGTTCGGGATAGGTGAGTGCATACTGAATGGCATGGCGCATATCGGTAACGCCCATCTGTGCGATCACCGAACCATCCACCAGCTCAATCATTGAATGCACGACCGACTCCGGATGGACAACAATCCCAATTTGGTCCGGCGAGAAACCAAAGAGCCAGTGGGCCTCAATGACTTCGAGGCCCTTGTTCATTAAGGTGGCCGAGTCAATAGTAATCTTTGCGCCCATGTTCCAGGTTGGGTGCCGCAGCGCTTCCGAAACAGTCGACTGCTGCATTTGGGACTTTGTCTTCGTGCGAAAAGGTCCGCCGGAGGCTGTGAGGATTATGCGGCGTACTTCGGAAGGCTTTTCCCCGCGTAGACATTGGTGCAGCGCGTTATGTTCTGAGTCAACTGGTAACAACTCGGCGCCGGACGCACGTGCCGCCTGAGTCATCAACTCGCCGGCCATCACCAGCGTCTCTTTATTCGCAAGTGCTACTCGCTTGCCCGCTTCAAGTGCGCGCAGCGTGGGCACGAAGCCAACCGCGCCGACTGTGGCCGAGACTACGCAGTCTGCCTGCGGATGTGTGGCGATCTCGATCAAACCCGGTTCGCCAACGATGATGCGCGGCAAATCGATATCTCTCTCAAAGAGCTTGGCTCGCAGATCATGCGCCGTCTCTTCTGTTTCGACTGAGACAACTTCCGGCAGATGTTTCGCTATCTGATCGGCCAGCGTGTGAACGTTATGACCTGCGCCCAACGCCACCACGCGAAAACGTTCGGTACCGAACGACTCGACGACGCGCAATGTGTTACAGCCGATGGAACCGGTAGAGCCCAGTATCGCAATGCCCTTCGGATGTCTATTCGCGCTCATATTAAGCCACTAATTTCAGGAGGAAACTGCGAGACTCGTAGGGATTGAGTAACTCTACAGTCTCTCCCGCGTCATTTTTATAGGAGGCTGCGGTTACCCGCCATTGCCGGCCATTTCGATAAATCAACTCAACAGAAGCATTCACAGTTTTTCGTTCGCCGATAACTTTCAAATTCAAACTAGCAGTGCCTTCGCCATTATTGACGTTGATGTTGCCGGTAACAAAACTTCCGAAGTCTTTAACGTCACCTATTTTCTGCTTAAGTCGTTCGTTACTCTTCAAGAAAGCTTTGGCAGTGGTGCCGGCCTCGCCATTGCTAATTTGGTAGAAGGCAAAGCCGACAATTCCTACGACGAAAAGCGTCACAATTAGCGCCAGCACAATCACAGTCGACACCACGACCAGAATTATCTTTTTCGTAGTCACTTTTAAGGCAGACGCGCGCTGAAATAGAAGTGAGCAAAATAGTAGATGAGCGGCGCGTTGAAGAGCAAGCTATCTAAACGATCGAGAGCGCCACCATGTCCCGGCAATATTTTGGCGGCATCTTTGGCACCGGCACCCCGTTTCAGTGCGCTCTCTGTTAGATCGCCGAGTATACCCAGAACGATCATCACGGCCGCCAACGGAAGCGCCCATTTCAACGGCAGCTCTCGGAAGAACCAAAAATGCACGACCGTCGCGAGAGCCAGCCCCGCTACAACTCCCCCCACAACGCCTTCCCATGTTTTTCCCGGACTAATCGCCGGAGCAAGTTTGTGTTTGCCGATGGCCCGGCCCACGTAATAAGCACTCGTGTCGGCTCCCATGAGAATCAGGAAGAAGAAAGACAGCAGATGGGCGGCAAGTTTTTCCTCAAATCCTGTTCGCAACGCCACCAAATGCCCGCCAAGTAATACTACATAAAGCACGCCGAGTATTGTGGCTCCGGACGAGGCGATCATTTTGTCAAACGGCGCACCCCGGAGCGTAGCCGCGATCATAGTGCCAATAGTCAAGACAAGGATGACCAGTCCAATTGTTTCCATGTCCAACCGTGGCTGCCGATCAGGTGTCGCAAAATAAAAGATCGTGAAGAGCGCCGCGCCTCCCAGGAATCCAGCCGCTACGTCCGGCTTCATGTCCTTCTTTCTTGCCAGAACGTAAAACTCGTACAGTCCAAAAATCATCGCCGCCGCCGCAAGGACAACGAACAGCAGTTGTAACGACGGAATCAAAATGGAGGCGATCAGGATAGGCAGGGTGATGACGGCGGTGATTATGCGTGACATCCTTCAGTGTACAGTCTCCAGTCGTCAGTCGTCAGTCGTCAGTCGCCAGTCGCCAGTCGTCAGTCTCCAGTCGTCACTCTTCACTCTTCACTCTTCACTCTTTCGTCTTGGGTCTTTTGCTGTTTTCTGTTTTAGTGTCGACTGTTGACTGTCGACTGTTGACTGTCCTTCTCACTTCGCATTCGCCACCAGTTTCAGTCCCCCGAAGCGGCGATCGCGACGCTGATAGTCCACTATCGCTTCCAGCAGATGCACCCGACGAAAGTCAGGCCAAAGCGTATCCGTTACATAGATTTCGCTGTAGGCCGCTTGCCAGAGCAGGAAGTTTGAGATGCGCAACTCCCCGCTGGTGCGAACCAGCAGGTCCAGATCGGGCATCTTGCGTGTGTAAAGCTCATTGGCGATGCGTTCCTCAGTCAGCTCGTCGGGAGCGCTTCCTTCATCCAGCAAACGGCGAACAGCAGCGCGGCAAGCGTCGATGATCTCGGCGCGGCCGCCATAGTTCAGCGCCACTGCCAGGATCATTCCCGTATTTTTTGCGGTACGTTCGGTAGCTTTCTCAATTTCGCTGCGAACGTTTTTTGCAAGCGCGCCCGTGCGTCCGATTGTTTGGAAGCGAATATTTTGCCTGTCGATCTCGTCTAACTCCAGACGCAGGTAACGCCGCAGCATGCGCATCAGCGCATCAATCTCATAACGCGGGCGTTTCCAGTTTTCAGTGGAGAACGCATACAGCGTCAGAGCGCCAAGACCCAGGCGCGCGCCCGTGTCCACCGCAGCACGGACCGCCTCCACGCCTGCACGGTGTCCGGCAATACGTGGCTGACCGCGTTGCGCGGCCCAACGCCCGTTGCCATCCATGATGATCGCAACATGACGCGGCAACCGGTCCCAGACAATTGATGAGAGCAATCGATCCTCGCGCGTTCCCGCTTTAACTAGTCCGACAAAATCAGAGAGCATATAGATGCCTTATCGCTAGGTGTTATCTTATCAGCAAAGACTAATCATAGCGCACTGAAAGCAGCGTTAGACCGCACGCGGGTGCGGTTGCCCCAGCGACAGAGCGGTCACCCTGGTTGATCGCGCGCTCGATAAGTTCCGCGTCCAATTCGCCGCGGCCGACGGCCAGCAGAGTGCCCGCAATCGATCTCACCATGTAACGAAGGAAACCAGCCGCGCTTATCGTCATTTCGATGATCGGAGCGCGCGCGCGTTCATCCTGGCGGCTAACGATCGTACACCGCGTTATCGTTCGCGTCCTGGTTTCGGAATCGGACTGTGCGGACGAAAAAGCGGTCCAGTCATGTTCGCCCAAAAACAACTCTGCGGATTGAGTCATGCGATCGAGATCAAGAGAGCGCGCTTCGTGGTGAGCGTAACGGAGCCAGAAAGGAGATATGACCGGGCCATTAAGCACGCGATAGAGATAAGTCTTCTCCCGCGCCGAATAGCGGGCATGGAAATCAGAGGCGACCACCTGCGCTTCAATGACGCGCATGTCTTTCCCGACGTTTCCGTTAATCGCGGCGCGAAGTTTTTCGGGAGTTATCTCCCTTTGCAAATTCACGCTCGCAACCTGGCCCTCCGCATGCACGCCTGCGTCCGTCCTGCCCGATCCGTGTACTACTACGTCGCGACCTTCGATTAAGGAAAGTGCTTTGCTCAGCTCGCCCTGCACAGTTCGCAATTCTCTCTGCATCTGCCAACCGTGAAAGTCTGTGCCGTCGTATTGAATGGTGAGCTTGAAATTCATCTCATGAGGATCTGTGGTCGGTGGTCTGCAGGCAGTCGTGTTCGGTCTTTGGTCTTTGGCCTTGGGTCTTTGGCCTTGGGTCTTTGGTCTTGGGTCTTTGGTCTTGTTCTTTGATTTCGTCCTGCCTCCTGCCTCCTGCCCCTGCCTACTGTTTCCGGCTTCCCGGCTTGATCGCCGGCTCGCCGCGTTTACACGCTTCACAATTGGCCGGCTCAACTGAAGGCACATCAAGCGTTGCCAGCGCGCTGCGTGGCACGCCCACCTCCGCTTTGCCAGATGAACGGTCGATGATCGATGCCGCGGCAACTACTCTTGCGCCGTCGCCTTGCAACGCTGCCACAGTCTCGCGCGTTGAGCCTCCGGTAGTCACAACGTCTTCAACTACGAGCACTCTCTCGTGCGGCGAAACCGAGAAGCCTCGTCGCAAAACCATCTTGCCGTTTTCTCGCTCCGTCCAAATGAAGCGAGCGCCCAGTGCACGCGCGACCTCGTGGCCAATTATGAGACCACCGATTGCAGGTGAGACGACCGTCTCAATATTCTCAGACTTAAAGCTGTCTGCTAGGCTCCGACCAAATGCTTCTGCTTCGCGCGGATGCTGCAAGACGAGTGCACATTGTAGATAGATTCCACTATGCAAACCGCTCGTCAGTACAAAATGTCCTTCGAGCAATGCTCCGGTGTCTCTAAACTTCTGGATGACTTGTTCAGAGTTCACGATCTTATTCCCCACGCCGCTGACGCTGTCGTGTTACAATCGGCGCGCCATGCCACCTTTTTCCAATCTGGTTTCTGATTCAACCCTCGTCCAGGAGACAATCGATCTGCTGCGCGTTTCCGGAGGTCGTGCGAACGCTTCCCAGATTGTTGATGCAGTTTTCAAAGTATCTCACATTGACGAAGAGTTGGCGGGC